>CAZMAC010000163.1:0-7034 GCA_964564085.1 uncultured Hyphomicrobiaceae bacterium | reverse complement strand
GCCCGTCCCCGAACCGACGCCGGCCCCGCCGACACAGACGCCGTCGATGAAGATCGGCAGGCCGCCTTTAAGGTTGGTGAGCTGGCTATGTGAGGCAAAGGCCAGTTTCGTTTCCAGTTCGGGCGGAAATTTCGAGGTCGGCATCCGGTGGGAGGCAGCGGTCGCCGCTTTGGTCTGGCTGGTCGTCACCGATATGAACTTCGCCCCGTCCATACGCGCAAAGGCCATCAGCCGTCCACCGTCATCGACGATGGCGATACATTGCGGCACGCCCATTTCTTCGGCCTTGGCAATAGCGGCGGCAAGGGCGATACGCGCTCCCTCATAGGTTAATTTGACGGACGGTTTGGTATATTTGGTCATAGCGCGATCCCCTCCGGCTCCCAATCCTTAACGCTATGACGATCCCCGATTTTAACTTTGCTCGCAAGCGATTGACCGCCTGAACCCCAATCAAGCTTGCCATTGCTTGCATGTCGCCTATTCTGCCAAACGAGAAGCTCGCGCAACGTGCGTCCAATCGGACGCGGACAGTTGCTCTAACTCTTAGAAATAGATCAACTTGGGCAGCGTTCAATCGATTCCGATTAAACGTCGGTTGATCTAAAGTGGCATTTTCCTGCGAAGGCGGGACTGTGAAACTCTTTTCCGCTTCGATCATTCTGCTTTAACGGATTGAATGAACAGCGGGCAGCAAAGGGAGGTCAGCCATGCCGATGATGACGATGAGCGATGGCGCGGCAATCCATTATCAATTCGATGGCGATGAGGCTTTGCCGCCCTTGATGCTGTCCAATTCGCTTGGCTCGACGGTCGACATGTGGGACTTGCAGATCCCCGCGCTGACGGAGCATTTCCGCGTGCTGCGCTATGATAATCGCGGCCACGGCGCATCGGACGTGCCGGACGGGCCTTATACGCTGGAGCGTATTGCGCGCGACGCCAAGGAGCTGATCGAGGGGCTTGAGTTGGGCCCGCTCGCCTTTTGCGGGCTTTCGCTGGGCGGCATGGTGGGTATCTGGCTCGCCGCGAATGCGCCGCAGCTTCTCACACGCGCGGTGTTTTCCAATACATCGGCCTATTTCGGCCAGCCGGAGATCTGGAATCAGCGGATTGCGCTTGTTGAAGCCGAAGGAATGCAGGCGGCGGCCGAAGGCACCATTCAACGCTGGCTGACGCGGGAATTCATGGAAAGTGAGCCGACGACGACGGCGAAACTCATTTCCATGATCGCCGGTATTTCACCCAAAGGCTACATGGCCTCCGCCGCTGCCGTGCGCGATATGGATTTGCGCGAAAGCCTGGCGAAGATCGAATGCCCCGTTCTGGTGATCACCGGCGCGCTCGACCCGTCCACACCGCCAGCCATGGGCGAGGCGATCGTCGAAGGCATTCCCGATGCGCGCCTTGCAATTTTCGATTGCGAGCATCTGTCGAACATCGAAAAGGCCGATGAATTCAATAATTTGATTATCAGTTTTCTGGACCAAAGCTGAACGCATCGGATCAGATTGGGTAGCAATCCGCCCCATGCCGGACTAGATTGTAGGTCACTATGCGCTTTGGGGATCAGGATTTGGAACCGAGACCACAATATGACGTGATCTTCGCCGGTGGCGGCCTTGCCTCGACGCTGTCGGCTTACCGTATGAAAATGCTGCGCCCCGAACTGCAACTTCTGGTTGTTGAAGCGGGTGAACGGATCGGCGGCAATCACACCTGGTCGTTTCACAAGACCGATGTGACGCCGGAGCAAAATCGCTGGCTTGCGCCTTTCATCACCTATTCCTGGCCCGGCCAGATGGTGCGATTCCCGAAATTCACCCGCCATATGAAAGCGCATTATCAATCGGTCGCTTCCTCCCGGCTTCACGATGTCGCATCCGCGCAGCTCGGTGACGCCATCCGTCTGGATGCCAGGATTGCCAGCGTTCAGCCCGATGCGATCACGCTCGATACGGGCGAATGCCTGAGCGCTTCCTGTATCATCGACGGACGTGGTCCGGCGCCGACCAACACGCTCGTTCTCGGCTTTCAGAAATTTATCGGCCTGGAGCTGAAGCTTGCCAAACCGCATGGCGAGACCGTGCCGGTCATCATGGATGCCGATGTCAGCCAGGATGACGGCTACCGCTTCGTCTACACGCTGCCTTTGTCTGACGATACGATCCTGATCGAAGATACTTATTATGCCGACGGACCCGAGCTTCAGGCCGATCAGATCCGCGGCAAGATCGATGCGTATGCTGCAAAACGCGGCTGGCAGGTCGAGGAGGTTCTGCGCGAGGAACTCGGGACACTGCCGATCGTGCTCGGCGGCGACATCGATGCATTCTGGCGCGAGGCGGGAAGCGAGGTGGCCAGGATCGGTCTGCGCGCTTGCCTGTTTCATCCCACCACGGGCTATTCGCTCCCCGATGCCGTCGCCACCGCCGACGCTCTCGCCAAACTCGCAAAACTGACCACGAAAGAAGCGGTCGAGTTGACGCAGGGCATTTCAAAACGGCTCTGGCGTCAAAGGCGGTTTTATCGCATGCTGAACAGGTTCTTGTTTTTGGCGGCAAAACCGGACAAACGTTTCCAGATCATGCAGCGTTTTTATTCTCTTGCCGAACCTTTGATCGAGCGCTTTTACAGCGGAGCCTCGACGCATACGGACAAAGCGCGCATCCTGATCGGGCGTCCGCCTGTCTCGATTGTCCGGGTTCTGGCTCATGTCAAGGAAACCGGTCTGCAGCCGACCAGGTTCGGGAACGCGAGTTAATCCGATGGATGAGATCGTCAAATATAGCCGTGAGCGGATCGAAAAGGGCTCCAAGAGCTTTGCCGCCGCTGCACGGATTTTTGACAGCGATACGCGCGGCCACGCCTATATGCTCTATGCATGGTGCCGTCATTGCGACGATCTGATTGACGGACAGGAATTGGGATTTGCTTCACCGGACACTATCACCACGACGCCGGAGGAGCGTCTTGCCGAGCTGCGGGAAAAAACGCGCCGCGCCGTACAGGGCGAATGGGACGAAATGGTCTTCGGCGCGCTGCATCGCGTGGTATCGGAGCGCGGTATTCCCGAGCTCTATCTTCTCGATCATCTTGAAGGCTTTGCAATGGATGTCGCGGAGCGGCGATATCATACGCTCGACGACACGCTGGCCTATTGCTATCACGTCGCTGGCGTCGTCGGGGTTATGATGGCGATGATCATGGGTGTGAGAGATCCGGAAACGCTGGACCGCGCCTCCGATCTCGGGATCGCCTTCCAGCTCACCAACATCACACGCGACGTCATGGATGATGCCGCCATTGGCCGGGTCTATTTGCCGGAAGATTGGCTTCGAGAGGCGGGCGTGCCCCCTGCCGAAATCGCAGACCCTCAACACCGGGAAAAGGTCCACGAAACCACCGAGCGCCTTCTCGGTGTTGCCGACCAATTCTACACCTCGGCACGGCACGGCATCGCCTCTTTGCCCTTCCGCTCCGCCTGGGCCATTGCCGTGGCGCGCTTCGTATACCGCGATATCGGCCGGCTTGTGCGCAGGCGCGGCCCATCGGCCTGGGACCGGCGCACCAAAATCAGCGCTTCGCGCAAGCTTTACGGGGTGGCGCGCTCTCTGGCGACCATTGCCAGGTCGCACGCTCATGGGCGGCTTGTCGCCGTTCCCTCGCGTAGAGGTTTGTGGACACGGCCACAGCCGAAGAAGAAGCGGATCGATGACGCTTCGATCTTGCCGACGGTTTAACCGGCGTCAGCTCGCATAGCTGAAGGCGAAAAGCCTCTAAAATCATGGAGGCGGAGATAGATAAATAAACAGGTCTCACCTTGCGCAAAATGCGCGCTTAAATCTTCAAAACAGATTTTGCCGGCTGCTTCATTAAATTAAATGCGTTTTTCCTTCGAGGACGTTTCGTCGAATTTACTGTTTTTATTGAAAGTTTAGCCATTTACTAACGCTTTGCAGTTTAAGTAAAATTTTACTAAACTCGTCTTAGCCATCTAGCGCAGCATTGCCACATTACGCGTCTACGATTGAGCTATGGTCGGGTTCTGCGTAGGAGAGACCGTCGTGAATCAGCTTTCCTGGAGCCATATTTTACAAAGGGCTGAAAGTGAGGCGTCCGGCGAGGCTGGCACGGTCGTCATCGATTTCGAAAACCGTGACTCTCAAAAACCTGACAATCAGCGCCAATCCGGATCGAATACGGCAAAGCAGGCCCAGACGGGAGACGGGCTAAAACACGCCGCCAACCGTCCTCCACAGGATGGCGGCAGACGCGGTTTCAAGAAAATCCCGGCCCGCCACGAAACCATCCTGGATGAGAAAAATCATCCAAGATACAAACGAGAACAGCTTGCAGGAACTCATCCTGTGCCTGCCGTAGGCATTCGTCGCAGGGAGATCCCCCCGAGCGCTGCCCCAGCGCCGCAGAAGGCAAAGGCAAGCCGTGCAAAAAATCTGCTTGCCGCAATACTCGCTCTCGCTGTGTTCGGCGTGGCGGCTTATAAGATCAAGCAAGAATCAGGTGAACAGAATAGAGAGCTAGCGCTGACTGACGAAACACGGCAAAGCGGCAATATCACTGCAGCCATTTCATCGACGACGAATAACACAAGCAGCGATTCCGCAAATGTTGCTGCTGTGCTGGAGCAGAAACCGGAATTCGATGGAAACCGGCTCGATTTGCGGCCGTCCCTTGCAGAGCCAGGGGATATGTCGCTCTCCGATCAAGCCGTTTTGAGCCCCGGTGCCGGAGATGACAGTCCAGCGCCATCCGCGAAGGAACCCGCATTTCAGTTAAGAGGCCCCTCAACAGAGACCGAAAATACCATGCTTCGGCGCGGACGGAACATGATAGAACGCGGCCATATTGCGGGAGCGCGTTTGATCTTTCAACATCTGGCCGAGCAAAATAGTGCATTGGGCGCTTTTGCGTTGGCTCAGACTTACGATCCCGACTTTCTCAGCGGATACGGAGCCCTTGGCGCGCAGCCCGATAAGAAGCTTGCGGCAAAATGGTATGAGCGCGCCGCGGAGCTAACAAACCTTGGCACGAAGCCCAATCAATAGAACCGGAACGCCGGCATAAAGTCCTAATTCCTTTTCACGGAGTCGCTCGGGCAATTCTCATTGTTTATTTACCGCGCTTTCCGAGCGGCGAGCCGGTATCCAGGATCAGCCGACGATTTCGGACTCGGCAAAACACATTGTGATTTCGCTTGCGGCATTTTCCGCGCTATCCGAGCCATGCACGGAATTACGCTCAATATTCTCGGCAAATTCCTTGCGGATCGTACCGGAGGCCGCTTTTGCCGGGTCGGTGGCGCCCATCACCTCACGGTTTTTGGCAACCGCGTTTTCTCCCTCCAGGACCTGGATCACGATCGGCCCCGACGTCATGAATGCGACAAGGTCGTTGTAAAATGGGCGTTCCTTGTGAACGGCGTAGAATTGTTGCGCCTGATCCTGGCTCCAGCGCACGCGTTTTTGCGCAATGACGCGCAATCCGGCGTCCTCCAGCAAGGCGATGATTTTTCCAGTCAAGTTCCGTTCAGTTGCGTCTGGTTTAATAATGGACAATGTACGTTCAACTGCCATCGGTTTTCCCTGCGAGTATGATTGATCTATCTCAGCGCGCTTATAACGTCCGCGCTTATCCCTCGCAAGGTCCGACGATTGGAAAACAAGAATTGCAGGGATGGTACGTGGGTTCTGCAGCTGAGGCGTCTTGCATTTTGCTGCATTTCGTCCAAATTCCGCCGATGCTCCATATTAACGATCTACTCCACCGCATCGAAGGCCGCCTGCTCTTTGACAGGGCGACTGCGGCGATTCCGGCCGGGCACAAGGTTGGTATCGTCGGGCGGAACGGGACCGGCAAGACGACACTTCTGCGCATCATCTCTGGCGAGATCGTACCCGATGACGGGGCTGTGTCCTGGCCGAAGCTGGCGAAGGTCGGCGGCGTGGCTCAGGAAGCGCCTGGCGGACCGGAAAGCCTGATCGATACCGTATTGGCTGCCGATAAGGAGCTGGACAAACTGACGAAGGAAGCCGAAACGGCGAGCGATCCGCACCGGATTGCGGAAATCCAGCTTCGTCTCGGCGATATCGGCGCTCACGCAGCGCCGGCGCGCGCGGCACAGATCCTGGCTGGCCTCGGTTTCGATGAAGAGGCGCAGCAGCGGCCGTGCAAGGAATTTTCCGGCGGTTGGCGCATGCGCGTCGCCCTTGCCTCGGTTCTGTTTACCGCACCGGACATATTGCTGCTCGATGAGCCGACCAACTATCTCGATCTCGAAGGCACGGTCTGGCTGCAGAATTTCCTCGCCAGCTATCCGCATACGGTTTTGATCGTAAGCCATGATCGGGATCTGCTGAACACCTGCGTCGGGTCGATCCTTCATCTGGCAAGCGGCAAACTGACGGTTTTCGTCGGCGGCTATGACGCTTTCGAGGACACTTTGCGCGAGCGCCAGCGCCTGCAGCTCAAGCTGAAAAAGAAGCAGGACGATGCGCGCCGGCATATGGAAGCCTTCGTCGAGCGCTTCAAGGCGAAGGCATCGAAAGCCAAACAGGCGCAAAGCCGCCTCAAAGCGCTTTCCAAAATGCAGCCTATCGCCGCCGAAATCGAAAATGCCGTTCTCCCGCTAAGCTTCCCCAATCCGGAGACGCGGCTTGGCAATCCGCTCATTCGTCTGGAAGGCGCAAGCGCGGGCTATGTCCCGGACCGCCCGGTCCTGCAAGGCATCAACCTGCGGCTGGATACGGATGACCGCATCGCGCTGTTAGGCGCAAACGGCAATGGCAAATCGACGCTCGCAAAACTGCTCTGCGGCCGTCTCGATCCGATCGAGGGGCATCGCCGCGCATCCAAAAAGCTGACCGTCGGCTATTTCGCCCAGCATCAGCTCGATGAGCTTAATGCCCAGAAGTCGCCTTACGACCATATTGCCGAGCTGATGCCTGACGCGACAGAGGCGCAGAAACGCAGCCGGACCGCCGCTGCTGGTTTCGGCGCCGATAAGGCCGATA
>CAZMAC010000162.1:0-7052 GCA_964564085.1 uncultured Hyphomicrobiaceae bacterium | reverse complement strand
TGCGAATTCGGCGCATGGCCCCAGAACACCATACCTCGGACTTTGTTGGGCTGGTCCATGTTCGCTTCGTCTTCCAGGACACCGTCGATCCAGCGCGAAACCGGAATACCGGTCTCGTTCATCATCGGCTTGTCCTTGCCGTCGGCGCCTCTTAATGTCGCGAAACGGCCTTTGAGATATTCAATGTCCGTTTCCCAAACACGGGCCCAATGCGCCCATGAACCGGCCTTAAGTCCGTAATAACCGGGCAGCGTGTGTGAAAGAACGCCGAGGTCGGTTGCACCCTGCACATTGTCGTGACCACGGAAGATATTCGTTCCGCCACCAGCTTTACCCATATTGCCGAGAGCCAGCTGGAGGATGCAGTAGGCGCGCGTATTGTTGTTGCCGTTGGTATGCTGCGTGCCACCCATGCACCAGATCACCGTACCCGGACGGTTCTGGGCGAGCGTCCGCGCAACGCGCTTGAGCTGCGAGCCTGGCACGCCGGTTACGCGCTCAACTTCTTCAGGCGTCCAGTTTTTGACCTCAGTTTTGATCTGGTCCATCCCCCAGACACGCTGGCGGATGAATTCCTTATCCTCCCAACCATTCTCGAAGATGTGCCAGAGCATTCCCCAGACGAGCGCAACGTCCGTTCCGGGGCGGAACCGCAGGTATTCGTCGGCATGGGCCGCAGTTCGGGTGAAACGCGGATCGCAGACGATAAGCGGTGCGTTGTTTTCTTCCTTGGCCTTCAGGACGTGCAGAAGCGAGACCGGATGCGCTTCGGCTGGATTGCCGCCAATGATGAAGATGGCTTTGGAATTGTGAATGTCATTGTAGGAGTTCGTCATCGCACCGTAGCCCCAGGTGTTCGCGACACCTGCGACAGTAGTGGAATGACAGATGCGAGCCTGGTGATCGACATTGTTCGTGCCCCAATAGGCGGCAAACTTGCGAACCAGATAGGATTGCTCGTTATTGTGCTTCGCCGAACCAAGCCAGTAGACCGAATCAGGCCCGGACTCGTCGCGAATTTTCAGCATCTGATCGCCGATCTCATTAACGGCGTCGTCCCAGGAAAGGCGCGTCCATTTGCCATCGACGAGCTTCATCGGATATTTCAACCGGCGCTCGCCATGAGCATGCTCGCGAACCGCCGCGCCTTTGGCGCAGTGCGCGCCTAAATTAAATGGCGAGTCAAAACCCGGCTCTTGACCAATCCAAACGCCATCTGCAACTTCGGCCAAGACTGTACAACCTACGGAGCAGTGCGTACAAACCGATTTGACGATTTTCGCATTACCTGACCCTGCGGATGCAGCCGCGGCCTGAGTCGCGCCGGCCGCATTCAACGTACCGATAGCTGTTAGTCCGCCGACCGCTAAACCCGAATTCTTCAAGAAATCGCGCCGGTTAACAGCGGATCGTGAATTCGTTGCGAGGGTTGACGATAGACGGGGGCCTCTCGCAACCCCACCCATCTTCTTCCTGAGCATTGACCTTCTCCCGGTTTAAATTCGTCTAGTAAAGTGGCTCTGTTTTAGAAGAGCCTAGCAGTCTGTTTGGTTTGGGTTTCCAGAAATGTCACACGAGCTGCATGATGCAGGTCCAGCGCCGCTTAAAACCGGGCCAGATCGTAATAGGTCTTCACGTGATCTGTTTCTCGGTAACCACGGCTTTCCGATTTCTCAGCAGTAGCTGACTGAGCGCTGCCTCCTGCTGCCATAGCAGCGCCGCCAAGAACCGTTCCCAGCGTGGCAAGCTTGAGAAAATCACGCCGCTCTGCGACGGATTTCTCATCACGATCTTTTGACATTGTCTTCTCCTCCTCTCTGCGAAATTACCGGATGCTCGGCTTTGGCATTCGATTTGAACAGTCTTGGCGATCATTCGGCAGATGCGGCAGCAGAGATACCGCATCTGATTTGGTTGTTATCGACTCTCCATATCGAAAGCGCTTTTTTCGATGTGGACAAAGAGCCGCCCAATCGTACCTACGGGCTGGTAAAAGCGGCTCAGTTTTGCCGCTTCGAGGTCTTTGAAAAAATGGCCTGCCCAGGGCTCTATGTGAGTCATGAAAAATTCGCGCTGTGTTTCGATGCTGGTGGGTGCGCCATATTGGCCAGAAATCAAACAGGCCATTATTTCCATCAACGATCCTACGTGATCTTCCGGCTCGCTCACTCCTTCGCGCCGCTTGATACCAAGCGCTTGCATGTCGTTACGCAGCTTGGCGAGCGGTTTTTCGTTCAGAAACCCGGTAAGGTAGTAGGAACCGTATGGAAGCAGCTCGCCGCGCCCTAAACCAATAAATAGGCCTTCATACTCAATACTAGCATCTTGTTCGTTTATTTTTTCGGCAATGCGGGCAAGCGCAGAAAAGGCTTTTCCGAATTCGGTATCATCTCCTGATAAACTGCGCGCAACGTTCAAAGCCGTCGAATCCGGCTTGGAAATCAGGTAGGTTGCCAGAAAATTGTATGCATCTGCGCGGAGACGATCTTCCTCCGACATTGCTCTCTTCACAGCAATGTTTTCCAAAGGTTTCCTCCCAGTCAGACGCTTATCGCGCTGTTCAACCGCACAACTTAATCATAATAATTCTAAACTGGCAATGTGTTAGCGGCGATAGAGGCACATATTCATACTTAGTATATGATAAATTTTCGCCTCCGGTGAAAATCCATAGTATCGGCTTACACAATCATTCAATGATGATCTTTGGTCCCGCAGCGGTCGTGTCATTCTGCTCTGCCGCAAGCCGCTCGATCGTTAATTTCGCGATTTGCTGATAGGTTGCCGCGTGTGCGCCGTTTGGCTCAGAAACCACGATTGGTGTCCCTCCGTCCGAATGGCGCCGAATATCCATATGAAGCGGCACCTCGCCAAGAAATGGCGCGCCGAGACGTGTTGCCTCTTCGCGTGCCCCGCCATGTCCGAAAATATCAGAGCGCTCGCCGCAATTGGGGCAGAGGAAATAGCTCATATTCTCAACGAGCCCCAAAATCGGCACATTTACCTTCCGGAACATATTGAGCCCTTTACGCGCATCGATCAAGGCAATGTCCTGAGGCGTCGAAACGATGATTGCGCCCGCCAAGGGCACCTGTTGCGCCATCGTCAGCTGAGCGTCACCGGTTCCGGGGGGCATATCGACGACGAGAATATCGAGCTCGCCCCAAGCTACTTCCCGTAACATTTGCGTGAGTGCTGAAATGACCATCGGGCCGCGCCATATCATCGGCGCTTCCTCCTCGACCAGAAATCCCATCGACATCGCCTTGAGGCCGTAGCCTTCAAGCGGCAACAAAACGCGTCCGTCTGCCTTGGGTTTGGCGGAAATACCCAGTAGACGGGGTATGGAAGGGCCATATATGTCAGCATCTAAAATACCGACCCTTAAGCCGTTTTCCTGCAAAGCGAGCGCTAAATTCACGGAGGTCGTTGATTTGCCGACCCCGCCTTTGCCGGATGCGACTGCAATGATGGAGCGGATGCCGGGAACACCGGCTGTTTGGCTCGGTGACGGGGTTTGCTTGCGGGTCTGAGCTTGCATGGGTGGCGGAACTGCGTCTGCCTGGTCCGGGCGTGGCGCGGGACGAACCGGGTTAGACCCCGGTTTCTGCTCTGCAGTCAAAACCACCGTTACTTTGGTCACGCCGTCGAGTGTGCTTACGACCTTTTCAGCCGCTTCGCGCAATGGCTCAAGCGCACGAGCTTTTTCAGCCGGCACGTTGATCGAAAAGATAACCTTGCCATTGTCGATGAGAATGTCACTGACTAAGCCGAGCGAAACAATATCTCCGTCAAGATCAGGCCCTTTAACGCGAGAAAGCCGTTCTAAAATCTGTTCTTTTGTGATCATCGGTATTTTTTCCCACCGTATTTGAGGTTAGTTCGGTGCAAATCGGTCCAGCTATCGGCTAATTTGATCGTGAAAACGCTTGGCACATAGATCACCGTTTCACTACACTATTTAATATGGCAAAGCGGCATTACGACCCAAATAGCTACATCGTTCCTCCGCCCAATCTCGATCAAGGACTGTGTAAAGCCCTGATAGGCGTTGATCAGGATGGGGAAAACAGCGATCTTTTCGTGATCAACGAAAAGCCGCTGACGCTTTATCTGAATTCCCGTGAAATCGTCACGATGATGACCATCGGTGATCATCCACGCTTTCTGGCGCTGGGCTTCCTGGCAAACCAGGCTATGCTGGACCCTGCTAATCCAGTGACCGAAGTAGAATTCGATGAGGAACTCCGCGTCGTCGTCGTCCGCACCGAGCATGCAACCGATTACGAAGAAAAGATGAAGAAGCGGGTGCGTACGTCAGGGTGTGCGCAGGGAACTGTTTTCGAGGCAGTGATGGACGCCTTTGAGTCGCGCCTGCTGATGTCAATTGCCGCTCCGTTCAAAACCAGCTGGCTTTACGCGCTTACCGCCAAAATAAACATGACGCCTTCGCTATATCTACAAGCCGGCGCAATTCATGGCACGGTGCTGTGCCGCGAGGACAAGCCGTTGGTCTACATGGAGGATGTGGGGCGGCACAATGCGGTCGATAAGGTGGCAGGCTGGATGGTCGATACGGGTACCGAAGGTGCGGATAAAATCCTCTATACGACCGGGCGGCTGACCTCGGAGATGGTGATCAAGACCGTGATGATGGGCATCCCCACCCTTGTCTCGCGTTCGGGTTTTACCGCTGCTGGCGTCGAACTGGCGCGTCAGGCCGGGCTAACGCTCATAGGGCGGGCGCGGGGCCAACGTTTCGTCGCGCTTTCCGGGGCTGAGCGGATTGTTTATGACAGCGATCCCGATGAGATCCCGGAAGAAGACGCGCATCATCGTCGCAAGAGCGCTCTGACATGACATCAGGCAAAACCAATGTGCTTGGTGTTGTTGTGGCCGGAGGCCTATCGCGGCGCATGGGCGAGCAGGATAAGCTCTGGATAGAACTGGACGGTGAGCCGTTGATTGCGCGCGCGGCCCGTTGCCTTGGTCACCAGGCAGATAATGTCATACTCAACGTCAACAACTCCGATCCAAGGCTTGAGGCGCTCGGTCTGCCAGTCGTGCCTGATCTTCACGCTGACTATCAGGGGCCACTTGCCGGGATCTACGCTTCGCTTCGCTGGGTGCGCGAAAACCGGCTAGATATCACCCACGTCATAGGGGCATCCGTCGATAGCCCTTTCTTTCCCGATGATCTTGTTTCCCGCCTGACAGCGGATCTGGCTGCCCATCCTGATGAGATTGCAATAGCATTCTGTGACGGCTACCCTCAGCCGGTCTTCGGTTTATGGCCACTTGCTTGCCTAGGCCCATTGAACAGTTTTTTGGAAACAACCGATAATCTGAAGGTCATGGCGTTTGTCAGGACGCAATCCTGGCGTCGCGTTGACTTTCCGGCATTGCATCCGCCCCCATTTTTTAACATCAATACCCCTGACGATCTCTCAACAGCGCGACAATTTCTCGAACAGGAGACTTTGACGGAATGAGCGCTGGCAAACTCATCGATGATTGCTTCGTGCACGATCGGGATCGCTTGCGCCATGACCAGGTGATTGCGCTTTTGCGCGAGCGTCTTCATCCGGTCGTCGCTCAAGTCGACGTGCCTCTTCATCACGGTATAGGCCGTGTGCTCGCGGCCGATTGCGTTGCGCCGCGGCCGATCCCTGCCCATGACAATGCTGCCGTCGATGGCTTTGCCGTGGCGCATTCCGATCTAAGTCCGACAGAGCTGACACGATTACCTATCAGCAACAGGCTTGCCGCAGGCGTTCAGCAGCAATTCCCCATACAGGAGCCCGGTACTGCGACGCGTATTTTTACAGGCGCCGTGATGCCGGAAGGGGCAGACAGCGTCGTTATGCAGGAGGATTGCGATGTCGAGGCTGACAGCGCCGGCAAGCCGACCCATGCGATCATCCCGCCCAAGCTGAAAGCCGGCGCGAACCGCCGTCGTGCGGGTGAGGATGTTGAGGAGGGCGATACGCTTCTGCCCGCAGGCAGCATCCTTCGTC
Organism: uncultured Hyphomicrobiaceae bacterium; assembly: GCA_964564085.1. Lineage (GTDB taxonomy): Bacteria > Pseudomonadota > Alphaproteobacteria > Rhizobiales > Rhodomicrobiaceae > JAHQVI01. The sequence goes on along the minus strand of CAZMAC010000162.1, from coordinate 1,035 downwards.
CACAGGACCTTGCGCGTCTCGCATCGGCTGGCTTTGCAGAAATTCCCGTGTATGACCGGCTGAAGGTGGCCATTTTCTCTACCGGCAATGAATTGCGCCCCGCCGATGGCAAAGCGCTTCCTGCAGGTGCGGTGTACGATGCCAACCAGCCGCTTCTGATCGGGCTGGCCAGGCATCTGCCGGTTGAAGTGCAGGCGCTCGGCATTCTCCCGGACGAGACCGGTGCGGTCGAGGATGCATTGTCCAGCGCGGCACGAAGCCACGATGCCATCATTACCTCCGGCGGCGCCTCGAAGGGCGAGGAGGACCATTTGCGCTCGGCGATGGAAAGGCTTGGGACCTGCCATTTGTGGCAATTGGCCATCAAACCGGGACGCCCGATGATGATGGGCCAGATCGGCGGCACGCCGGTCTTCGGCCTTCCGGGCAACCCTGTCGCGGTCTTCGTCTGCTGGCTGCTTTACGTCTATCCCTCGCTTTTGCGTCTGGCTGGCGCGCCCTGGCGGGAACCTGAGAAAATCATCCTGCCCGCGGGCTTTAGCGTGCCGAGCAAAAAGCAGGACCGGCGCGAATTTTACCGCGGCTGGATGGAGACTGGCGGCGGCAAAACCGTTTTGAAAAAATTCGAGCGTGACGGCTCCGGGCTGATCGCGGGTCTTCAGGCCGCGACCGGTTTGATCGAGGTTCCCGAGGAGACCGATCGCATCGAGCCCGGTGACCCCCTTGCTTTCTGGCCTTTTTCCCAGTTCGGCATTTGAGCGGCTCAGCTTGATCGCAACGGTAAAGTCTGCAAATTTGTGCGCATTCCACGCAACACCACCCGACCGATGGACATGGCGGATTATCTGACCACCAAAGAGCTTGCCGAGCTGCTGCGGATCAAGGAGCGCAAGGTCTACGATCTCGCCGCCTCCGGTGCGGTGCCGTGCTCCAAGGCGACGGGCAAGCTGCTCTTTCCGCGCGACGCGATCGAGGCCTGGCTTCAGCAACGCTCCTCCGGCCTGGAGCGCCCCCATGCCGCGCCCCTGCCGAATG
>CAZMAC010000161.1:0-7085 GCA_964564085.1 uncultured Hyphomicrobiaceae bacterium | reverse complement strand
AGGCCTGTGTCGCCCCCAGAACCAGATTGCCATAGGTGTCATGCTGGAAGTGCTCAAAAGCCTGATTGCCGATCCTGACCGGCCGATGATTCCGGTAGCCGCCGAGTTGCTCGACAATATGTTCCGTCAGCTGATTTTCAAGTCCGACGCCATAGACGGGCTGAATATGGCCGTTTGTCGAAACCACGATATTCATGATCCAGCGAACGTAATCTTCCATCGTCTTGACGGCGGAGAGGCTATTGAGCGCGCGCACGACGAAAAGTGCGTCCCGGATCCAGCAATAACGATAATCCCAATTGCGCTCGGTCCCGGCAGCTTCGGGAATGCTCGTCGTTAGCGCCGCAACGATCGCGCCTGTGGGCTCATAGCTGCACATCTTCAGCGTAATGGCCGCGCGAATGACCGCGTCCTGCCAGTCCGGCGGCACGGCCAGCCTATGAACCCAGGTCTTCCAGTAAAGCTGTGTGCGTTTGTGATAATTTTCCGCAGTTTCGGCTGCGCCTTCGCTGAGTGTCTCATCCGGTCCGACGATCAAACTAATCGGCTCAGCCAGGTTAAACGGAACTTCATCGACGACATAATCGATGGGCGCATCGGTCGTCAGCCGAATGGTAAATTTTGGGCCGGCATAGCGAATATGGTTTGAGCCGAATGTGATTGTCGGCGCGGCGTTTCCATATTCGAACCGCGGTTTGACCCGGATACGAATACGGGGCGAGCCGCTAACCGGAATAACGCGGCGAACCAGCATTTGCGGCCGGAAGGTCCGGTCGCGCCAATGGAAGCGGGGCACGAAATCGATGATCTCCACCGATCCGCTCTCGCCATGAAGCGTTGTTTTCAAAAGCGCCGTGTTACGGATATAGCTTTGTTCGCTTGAGACGAAATCATCCAACTCGATCGAAAAGGTCCCTTCGCCGGGCGCGTTTTGCGGATTGCCGAGGATGGAATGGAAGACGGGGTCTTTGTCGAAGCGGGGCAGACAGCACCAGACGATATTGGCTTTCTTATCGACGAGCGCGGCGATGCCACAATTCCCAATGATGCCGAGATCAAGATTGCTCACAATATTCATGTCCCTTGATTTTTAAGAATGAAATTCAGCCAGGAAAGAAGCGCCTCGCGGTTTTCAAGACGGGCAAGGGCTTGCGTCTCACCGGCACCGATCTTGATGGAAAGACCGCCGCGCCGGTTGACAGCGGCAAATCCGTCTTCATCGGTCAGGTCGTCTCCGGCAAACAGGGGGAGACGGCCGAGGAAAGGCTGTTCCTGTAGAAAGCTATCGATGGCGGCGCCCTTGTCTGTTTGATAGCCGATAGCCTCGATCACCATTTTGCCGCGGCGCAGCTTGATACTGCCGGTTTCGCCAACGGCGCGCTCCATGCGTTCGATGCAGAGCCCTTCCAGTTCGGGCCGCTGACGGTAGTGCAGCGCAAGCGCGCCATGTTTTCGCTCCAGAAGAAGTCCCGCTTCCTGATCAGCCAGCGATTGTAGCTCGGTCTCGATGGCCTCAAGCGCCGCCTGATCGAACTCCGGACTATGAACCTGTCCATTGGCATCGCGCCTTGTCAGCCCATGAACGCCCGCGATCGGAAGCTTAAGTGGGGCGAGAAAGCGGTCGATGCTCGCAATATCCCGCCCGGTAATGATCGCAACGGCGCCGCTCGAGGTGTTTTGAAGCTGTTCAAGAGCCTGCCTTGTCTCAGCCGTTATTTCGACGAGCTCCGGATGCTCGACAATATCGGCGAGGGTGCCGTCGAAATCGAAAAAGAATGCGTAACGCCGTGGATCGGCCTTATCAGGAAGCGTCATGTGCCATTCGCTGAGTCATTTGAAGACAGTGTATCAAGAGGATGTTTTGCAATCAGGGCAAGAGCAAATCCGCTTATTGGTGCTTTCTCTTTGAATTTGTGGATGGATCCAAGGATAGAATGGAAAAGTTTGTCATCGCATTTGGAGCACACATCCGGGGTGAGGGTGCTTGGGAATAGCGATGCCTCTTGCGTCATTTTCTCCCATGCTTTTAAGATCGTAACGCCGATAAATCGCCATGTGTCCGGGCTCGCCGAGACCCGGCTGGCGCGCGCCGCGATGCGGTCAGCGTGTTCCGCGGTTATTAGCTCCGCAGGTTGCAAGCTTCCGGGCGAACTTCCGGGAAACCGGAGGTCGGGGGTTCGAGGCCCTCCAACTTCACCATGGACTAGCTCAGTTGGTTAGAGCACCAGACTGTTAATCTGGCTGTCTTGGGTTCAACTCCCAAGTCCAATTCTGCCTTCTTCGGGAGGCCTGAACGCATAGGAAGCCGGCGGCTTCCCCGCTTCGCCTGAGGCTTCGGCCAAAGGCGAGGCAAGCGGCGCAAGACGCTTTGCGCTGAGGCGGATACCGCCGGGGCTGCAAAACCTGAGCCCGGGCTCCGGCATGGCGGCGCTCCCACGGGAGTAACGTGATGGCCGCAACCCGGCGCGGATGGTGGCGCACTCCGGCTCAAGCCTCAGCCCGTGACTTCGTCGTGGGCGGCTGCCGGTGACCTTCAAACCCACTTCCTTACCGCCTCAAGACAGAGTGCGATGCGCAATCATGGGAAAAGACACAAGTCTGGCGTGCATAACTGCAACAGCTGTGTCTGGATTTCGACATCCAAGGGATCGAGCGTTGCCATCCCTTTCGACTTTCTACTAATGGATTAAGATTATGCGTTTGTATGAGGAGGGTCTCATGGCCCGGCACCGTTTTTTCGTTTTTGAAGCCGTCATTAGAGATGATGAGCGCGGTTTCCTGACACGGGACGGCCAGTTCGTGAAATTTCTCGGGCCGGGCAAATATAGCGCCTTTGACCCGAATCGTGAGCTGGCGGCGGAAATCTTCAAAGTCGTTCGCACCGAAATCCCTGCCGAGCGCGCGCTGATGCTGCTGAAGGCGCATCCTGAGATTGCCACGGACCATTTCGAAATTGTGCAGGCGGGGCCCGCTCAGGTGGCCATCGTGTCTTTCGACGGCGATCCAAAGCATCTCGTTCTGCCGAATACGACACGCGCATTCTGGAAGACACTGACCGAGGTCGATGTCGAGCTGATCGACACTGCGGAGGATTTCCGTATCTCGAAAGAGCATTTCAATAAAATCGATAGCGCGCATACATCGGTCGTCGTTTGGGCGGTTGTGGAGGCGCATGAGGCGGCCCTTCTCATCGTCGATGGCGAGCTAAAGGAAAAGCTGGGGCCGGGACGCCATGCTTTCTGGGCTGTCGGGCGGACCGTTCGCCTGCCCAAGATCGATTTGCGTCCGCAGCCTCTGGAAGTGACGGCGCAGGAGATTTTGACGAAAGACCGCGTGGCCATCCGCGTGACGCTTACAGCATTTTATAAAGTCACGGACCCGGTGCGTGCGGCTACCAGCACAAGCGATCTCGGCGGCACGATCTACCGGCTCGTCCAATTCGCGATCCGGGAAGCGGTGGCGACACGCACACTCGACGATATTCTTGCCGCCCGCGATACGATCGACCGTGAAGTCCGAGATTTTGTAAGTGAGCGCGTAACGGCGCTTGGCGCGGAGATCGGCGATATTGGCGTCAAGGATGTGATCCTGCCCGGCGATGTGCGCGAGCTGCTCAACAAGGTCGTTGAGGCTGAACGCGTCGCCAAAGCCAACCTTATCCGCCGTCAGGAAGAAACCGCCGCGACACGGTCTTTGCTCAACACCTCAAAACTGATGGAGAATAACCCGCTGCTCTTGCGGCTTAAGGAGCTGGAAGCGCTTGAAAAGCTGGTGGAGAAGGTCGGTCGTATCGATCTGCATACCGGCGGGCAGGCGGGCGGTTTCGAAGCGCTGCTGTCGAAGCTATATACGATCGATGGTGAACTGACAGCGGTCAAGAATGGCGAAAGCTGAACGGAAATGACGGCGCGGATCGCGCTGCTGCGCGCGATCAATGTCGGCGGGCGGGGGAAGGTCGCGATGGCGGACATTCGCAGCCTTTTTGCCGACCTTGGCTATGAGAATGTGCGCACTGTGCTGCAAACCGGCAATGTCATTTTTGATGCCAAGGCCGGGGTGGCAACGGAAGCGAAGCTGGAAAAGGCGCTTGAGGAACAGCTTGGCCTAAGGACCGATGTCATGCTGCGTAGTGCGAAGGACTGGGACGCGATCCTTGCCGCAAACCCTTACCCGGATGCCTCCAAAGCCAGCCCTAATCATCTCATTCTCATGCCGCTGAAAGCGGCACCTGCTCAAGGGACACTGGAGGGGTTGCGGGCTGCGATCAAGGGACACGAGACGGTCGAGCTTGATAGTTCACAGCTTTATATAACCTATCCCGATGGCATCGGCCGTTCGAAGCTAACCAATGAGCTGATCGAAAAGAAGCTCGGAACGCGGGGTACCGCGAGGAACTGGAATACGGTGTTGAAGATCGCTGAGGCCGCGCGAGCGAAATAGTCTCTCTGTGTTAAAGCGGCTCTCGTCCGGGGCGCGACCTCGCGAAGCATTGGCGCATCATCGCGCAGCGGCGCGTGCCGAGCGCATGGACGCCGTCGCCTTGGGACCGGCTGATAAAGGCGCAGATTTCGTCCATCGCCGCCGCGTCCAGCCAGCCTTCCGCCCGTCCGCGCCGGACGGCGTAACAGTCCGCCTCGCCTTCATCATAGCCGACATATTGATGTCCGCATTCATGCGCGTAGGCATAGCGTTTCAGCGTGAGCGGCATTTGCGCAAAGCGCTTGGGATTCAGAATGACGAAACCGAAATAAGCGGCGCCATAATCGTCGAGGCTGGCATTCAAGACGGTCGGAAAGCGTCCGCATTCAAAGCTTTGGCCGTCATAAGACAGCGCGCCGGCGGGGATGAGTTTTGCTTTGCCGTCCCCGAGATGGGCAAGGTATTCCTTCGCTGTCGGATGCGCATAAGCAAATTGCAGCCAGCGCGCAGTCCCGGCCATTGCGAGAATCAGCCCGCTAAAGAGACCGACAATAAGTAATAGGCGCAAGAGGGGGCTGCGTTGCTGTTGTTGGGTCTGCTCGCTGGCGCTCATGATGCTGCAGCTTCGATAGCTTCCATATCTGCGTCCGAAAAACCGAAATGATGACCGATCTCATGGATCAGAACATGGGAAATGACATCCTCGACGGCCTCCATGCTGGCGTGAGCGTAGGACAGGATCGGGACCCGGTAAAGGAAGATCATGTCCGGGCCATGGGGCAGGTCCATGACGCTTTTGAAGGGCAGGCCGATGCCGTGATAGAGGCCAAGCAAATGATAGCGGCTGGCAATGCCCATATGTTGCAACGTGTCGCGCGAGGCGAAATCCTCAATCTGGATGGAGAGATTGCCGGCAATCCCGCGGAATTGCCGAGGCAGATTGTCCCAAACGCTTTGAGCAACGGCTTCGAACTCTTCAAGGGATTGTGGCTGCGAGGCGAACATGCTGGCTTGATCCCGATCCGTCATCAGCAGGACATAGGCGCTGATAACTTGCTCGCCAAGACCATACACAAACACATGGATCGAGATTTATCAGCTTATCGGCTTGCAAGACCTCCAGATCTCGATCTCGCCGATTTGGCCGCTTGACGGTCCGGCAATGATGACGCGAATCTCGTTGTCGTTCAGCTGGTCCGCCTGGAAACTGGCGCCTTCATTCGGCTCGCCGGATGGGATGACATAGTCGATATGGTGACGATTATAGTTTGCCGTTACGCTTGCCCCGCCTGCTGTGGTCACGCGCGGCCCATTGATCGAGATGCTTTTGCCATCCGGGGAACACCAATTCCCATCGATCTGGTCCGCCATGACGGTGTTTGCCGAGAAGGTCAGCATTGCTATCGCCAGTAAGACACGTTTCAAATCCATATCTCCAATCCGTTTGAGACATCGGCGCATGCTTGCCGCTTGAACACGATCCATCCGGATGCCGGGCTTCAATGTTGAAAGACGTTACCGTCTTTTCATCGAAATGTGAGACAGTCTTACCGCCGTCAATGCTGGAGATAGATTTTTTAAGAGGCAGAATCTGGTAATTCGATGCCAGTCGAATTAGGCTGGCCCGACAACAACTGGTCCCTGGTAGGAAACTTCGCCCCATGATACTTCCCCTGCAGACGCTCCATTTTGAGGATCTCACGGTCGGCATGACCGAGTCGCTGACAAAGGTTGTATCTTCTGCCGATGTCGTCGGCTTTGCCGAGATCACCGGGGATCGCAATCCGATCCATCTGTCGGAGCATTTTGCAGCAAAAACGCCGTTTGGCACCCGGATCGCGCACGGTCTGTACACCGCCGGGCTGATTTCCGCCTTGCTCGGCACACGTCTGCCCGGCCCGGGTGCGATTTATATCTCGCAATCGCTGCATTTCCGCGCGCCGGTTAAGATCGGCGATACCGTCGAAGTGACGGTCGCTGTCGATGGGCTAATCCCCGAAAGATTCCGCGCACGGCTTGCTTGTCAGTGCCGTGTGGGAGAAACGATTGTGCTCGATGGGGAAGCTCTGGTCAAAGTTCCCTCAAACCAGAAACTAGGCGCGGATTAGACCCGCCGCTCGACCATCTTTTTCTTTAGCTCCGCGATCGCTTTGCCGGGGTTCAAACCCTTCGGGCAGACGCGCGCGCAATTCAGGATCGTGTGGCAGCGATAGATCCGGAAGGGGTCTTCCAGATCGTCCAGACGCTTGCCCGTTGCTTCGTCGCGGCTGTCATCGACCCAGCGATTCGCCTGTAGTAGTGCGGCCGGGCCGAGATAGCGGTCGGAATTCCACCAATAAGACGGACAGGCCGTCGAACAGCAGGCGCACAGGATGCACTCATAATGGCCGTCCAGCTTTTCCCGGTCCTCCGGCGACTGGCGCCACTCCTTTTCAGGCGTGGTGCTCTCGGTTTGCAACCAGGGTTCGACAGAGCGGTGCTGGGCGTAAAAATGCGTCAGATCCGGTACGAGATCCTTCACGACCGGCATATGCGGCAGGGGATAGATGTTAATCGAGCCGCTGATCTCGTCGATGGCTTTCGTGCAGGCGAGCGTATTTGTGCCGTCGATATTCATCGCACATGAGCCGCAAATGCCCTCCCGGCAGGAGCGGCGGAAGGTCAGC
>CAZMAC010000160.1:0-7092 GCA_964564085.1 uncultured Hyphomicrobiaceae bacterium | reverse complement strand
CCTCGTCCTGACGATGCTGGTTCCCATGCCTATGGCTGGAGCCGGGTTTTTCGGTCTGAACCTGGGCATCGGCGCGCCCATTACCACCCTCGTTCTGCATCTGATCTTTGGAGCAGTGCTTGGCGGCGTTTACGGCGCCATGATCGGAAGCAGAAGTGAAACCGCTGTCACCTCCAGGTAAGGACTTAGTGGCATCGGTCACTCAGGGTTTGTGATCCTTGTCGCGGCGGAGCGACCGGCCCCGCCGGAAATTCGCTGGTCAGCTTGCACTGTCCAGATGGAGTGTTCCTTTGGGATGAAAGGCTTTAAAGGCGAAAGCGAAAGTGGTGACGAACGGGACCGCCTTTGCCTTTTCGCCGCTGATGTCGACAACTTCGACAAACCCGATGTCGCGGCCCTTCGTGATATCGCTCGCATCAAGCGCCGAGGCCATCCCGCTGCGCCAGCTTAAACGGTAGGGAGGCGCAGTGATTTCGCCTTTCTTCCTGAGCAGCGACAGCGACCATGCCTTGTCGCCGACGGCCACGACATAGGCCAGCGGCGAAATATCTTCATCAAACTCGCCGCGAAAAAGGAAGGGACACTGGCTTGTATCGTAATGCCGGTAGGGGTTGGTCCCGTAGCGGCGGAGTCTTGCATCCGCAGGGGCAAGCACACGCCCGTTAGGATAGCTCTTTGAAAACTGCTCAAAAGGCCAGACTACGGAGGGCAGCATGTCCAATGTCTTTCCGACCATCTCTCCGACAATGGCCTCGCCGGTAAATTGCTGCCACCAGCTTTCCGTCTGCCGGTCATACATGATCATATCTGAGGCGTGCAGCTTGCCGGAAACGCCGAAATCCAGCACTTTCCCCGCGAGCTTGCGGTCGAACACAATGCCGGTATTGCAAAGGGGACAATAGGTGACGACGATCGGACGGTCGGCAATCCGGTCATTCACGATCTCATGCCAGATCAATATGCGAAGCGGATACGCCCTTGCTTCTCCCGCATGGGTGAATACCATGACGGGCTCCTTAGGATCGAGATCGGCGTCGTCCAATTGGACAAAACGCGGTTCGTCGATGGCAGGGATGCCATCTTTCGGTGGCCCGCCTGAAACGATTTCGCCAAAATCAATGTCTGATTTGCTGAAATCCGTTCTTGGCCATTCAGCTTTCCAGGTCGAAGGCGGTTCAGCTGCTTCAGCGCACATGCCAAAGCCACCGAGGATCACCGCAAGGCCTATCAGCCGCGTGGTGGAAAAAAACGTCAATCTTACCACTGTTTTTCCTTTTCGCGTCTCTCCCAGCGGCGCGCCTCTCCCGTCAATGAATAATAGCGTTGACGGCCATCCGGTCGAAACCACAAGAATTCAATTACTTGTGACCGCAATCCTGACCGTGTCGGGCAGGATCAGAAATTCCTCTCGGGCCTCGTTGAGGTTCGAACGCGCCGTATGCTGCTACAAAGCTTGAAGTTAGAGCTCAGCTGCCCTTGTGACGCACGGTCCGCATATTTGCATCGAAGTGAGTTGTTGTATGGCGCGAGCCGATCGAGAGTGGTTTTGCTCGCTTTGCCGCGAGACAATACGTACTGTTCGAAGGAAAAACATTATCAAGATAGCAAGCGCATTAACCACAAGTATAATATAATGTTACTTTTCGCTGCAATATCGGCCCGCGCTGAGTGCAAATCCGATGTAGCTGGGGCGGAGATGGCCTTCGATCAGGCTCAAGCGGTTTATAATTGCCTCAAAGAGCAGATGCACACGGACTATAAGTAAGGGAATAAACTCCGGATCCCGTCTGAGTTCGTGAATGATTATCGCAATTGGACGCAGGTCAGTACGAAACCGGCGGTGCCTGGCTTTCACGGCGGACGATTCCTGATCACGTTCGTCAATGAAAAGGGCGTTGATGCCTATCTAAAGTGGGGTGAAGCTGAATGTCCGAGAGCAAATTTGGCCAGTTGGAGGCAGGCTGCTTCCGGGTCTTTCAGTAGCGTGCTAACGGTCATTTTGCCCGCGAAAAATCACGGATGTCGAAAGAGTGAGACGAAGTGCCATTTTTAAAAATGCATATTTCGTAAGAAAATAGGATAACGATTTCGAAGTTCGCCTCAGTTTTGGGCGCGCTCTTTAATTGCGAACTTGGGACTAATAAAGGGCACTAGCCTTTTAAGGCCACATTAAGAAACGCCCATAGGAATATCAGCGTGGAACATGAAAGAGACCGGCTTTTCGAACAACGGAGCTTGGAGCGCATGAGTTGGGCGATTATACGAGGCGGACTTCAACTCATTATCGCCGGGGTCATGATCTTCGCCGCTATTTCCGCCGCGCGCTACCTTGTCGCCACCAAACCGCAATTGGACCGCAAGGCAGAAGCGGAGCCAACCTATTCCGTCGAAGCAGTTAGTGCCTCTGTTGAGATGATCCAGCCGCGCTTCGAAGTATTTGGCGTTGTTGAAGCTCGCAACAGCGTTGAATTGCGTTCGCTCGTAGCCGGCGAAATCGTAGAAGTCCACCCTGACCTTTCCGTCGGCGGCCGCATAGAAAAAGGCGCAACCCTGATCCGAATCGATCGCTTTTCCTATCGCGGAGCACTCGTCGAGGCCGAAGCCAATCTTGCTGAAGCGAAAGCGCAACTTCTTGAGAATGAAACCCGGCTCTCAAATGAGCGGAGCGCGCTCAAACGGGCCGAGGAACAGTTTGAGCTGGCGCGCCGCGACCTTGAACGCGCTCAAGATCTCGCACGTCGCGGCTCGGGTACGCAGCAAAGCGTCGATAATCGCCGCCTGACATACTCGCAGCGGCAACAGGCGCAAGAGGCCGCCGCAAACGCGATTGCGGCACGTCAAGCTCAGATTGATCAGTTGAAGGCCTCGCTGAAGCGCTTGGACTGGCGCGTGCAGCAAGCCAAGCGTAATCTGCGCGACACGGAGTTGCGAGCGCCTTTCGATACCATAATCCGTTCCGAAGCGGTCGAAATCGGCCGTCTGCTGGGCATCAATGACGTGGTCGCGACACTTTACGAAGCCGATGCTCTGGATATTCGCTTCACCGTTTCCGACCGCCGCTTTGGGCGCTTGCAGTCTGACAGCGCGGGGGTCTTGGGGCGTCAGGTGAAACTCTCCTGGGCCATAGGCGATGAGCCGATAAAGGCTACGGCCATTATCGACCGGATCGGATCGGATGTCAGCGCCACACGTGGCGGTGTCGAACTCATCGGGCGCATCAATATGAAGCAGGGTGATGCCACTCGTCTCAAACCGGGCGCTGTCATCACAGTCTCGATGCCGGACCGGGCCTATCCCAATGCCGCGCGCCTGCCTGAAACTGCTCTTTTTAACAGTGCTTATGTTTTCACAATCAAAACCGACACTGGAGGCGCCGAGCGCCTGCGCAGACGCAGCGTATCCGCTCTTGCCTGGGACGGGACGGATGTGATCGTCCGTCCATTGGAAGATGGTTGGCTTGATGGAGCGCGGATAATGACAACGCGGCTGGCCGAGGCAGGCGATGGCGTGCGCGTGAAAATTCTGAATATGCAAGCAAGCTCTTCGAAAAAGAAAGAAGCACATCTTCAGACCGAAAGCCGAACCGAATGAAGTGGCGAAGAGGCGCTGATTAACGTATGAACCAGACGTCATTGAACGATCGCAGCGAACCCCGCCAAAGCCGGTTGATTGCCTTTTTTGTTCGTCACCCGAACGCCGCCAATCTCGTCATGGCGCTGATGATCCTTCTTGGCGTTTTCGGTCTTCTGCGGATCAACACCCAGTTCTTCCCGACGCTGGATGTTAACGTCATCACAATTTCCGTCGATTGGCGCGGCGCTAGCGCGGAAGACGCCGCGACTGGTATTCTCGATGTGATCGAACCCGAAATCCGTTTTCTCGACAATGTCGACGAAATAACGTCAACCGCCCGCGAAGGCGGCGCAACCATTCAACTGGAGTTTGTTGAAGGCGCAGATATGCAAAAGGCGCTTTCCGACGTCGAGCAGGCGGTCGCCGCGATCACGACACTGCCTGCCACCAGCGAACCGCCTACCATTACGAGATCCCTGGCTTATGAAACGGTTGCCAAGATCGCGATATCGGGACCGTTCGAGGAGGAATCGCTCAAGACGTTTGCGTGGAAGATCCGTGACCGGCTTATCGATGCCGGCATCGATAAGGTTGATCTGCGCGGCGCGCGCGACACAGACTATCTCATCAAAATTGCCGCGCCGGATCTGCGCCGCCTTGATCTTACCGTGGGCGATATCGCTCAGGCTATTAGCGATAATTCCGAAGACCTGCCCTCCGGTGCGCTGGACGGCGCGCTGGAACGCCAAGTCCGTATGCTCGGCGACCGCGAAACGCCGATGACATTGGGTGGCGTGGAGATCAAGACGCTTCCGTCCGGTGAGCGTATCCTCGTTCGCGATCTGGCTATCGTCAGAGCGGTCCCAGATGACCGTGCACCTCGCGGACTTTCGGATGGCGTACCTGCCATCGAACTGACGGTTCGGCGCTCGGCGAATGCTGACACACTGGAGATGGCGGAGATCATGCGAACCGCACTTGATGAAGTGCGCAGCGAGATTCCCGCATCGGTCGATGTGATTGTCTACCAGATCGGAGCAGACCGGGTTGCTCAACGTATTGGTCTGCTGGTTAAGAACGGCATAGGCGGATTGATCCTCGTTTCCATAGTCCTGTTTATGTTCCTGAACAACCGCATTGCTTTCTGGGTTCTGGCCGGCGTGCCGATTTCTCTTCTTGCCGCCCTGGGCGTCATGTTTGCCAGCGGTCAGACGCTAAATATGATCTCGCTCTTTGCACTGATCATGACGCTGGGCATCATCGTTGACGATGCTATCGTCGTCGGCGAACACACGGCCACAAGGCTGGCCGAGGGCGATGATCCCGAAAACGCTGCGATTAATGGTGCAACGCGGATGCTCTCTCCAGTGACAGCTTCCATTCTGACAACAGCGGCCGCCTTTGCGCCGATCCTGCTCATTCAGGATGTCATCGGGCAGATCATGTCGGCCTTGCCGCTGGTTGCCATCGCCGTCCTGATTGCAAGTATTACGGAGTGCTTTCTCGTCTTGCCCGGCCATCTCGCCCATTCGCTCGGACATAGACGCAATTCAGGCATTTCCATATTACGCGCTGGTGCGCTGGCGGCCGTAATATCCGGCTTTCTGTTTGCGCTTGCGACGTCTGAAGGTTTTGCCATTGGTGTTGGATTGGATTTTCTGCATTATCCCCTCGCCGCCATCGCCGCCGATCTCGATCTGATCTTTCCAATTGCACTGGGCGCGGCCAGTCTTGCGCTGTTCCTTTTGGTGGAACGGCGAATGGCGCAGACGAAGGCGCGCGGCAGCGAAGGCGGGTTTCGGCGGCGCTTCGATGCGGGTTTTGCTTTTGTGCGCGATCAGGTGATCCGACCGCTTGCCAAGCTTTCCGTGAAGGCGCCCTATGCAACGACTGCCGCATGCACCGCCAGTTTTATTGTTGCTTTCGGTCTGCTTTTGGGTGGGCGCGTTCCTTTTGTTTTCTTCCCCTCGCCGGAAGCAGAAAACATTACAGCGAACATCGTATTTCAGGCTGGCCTGCCGGAGCGTCGCGCACTCGATGCCCTAAAGCAGATCGAGGCATCTCTGAATGAAGCCGAACGCAAATTAGCTGGTGAGACGAAAGAAAAGCTCGTACGCGCCTCCTTTGTCATTCTAGGCCAGGCCGCTGTATCGAGTGGTCCAATCGGCGGTGGGAGCGGTGCAACCGGAGATAATCTGGCGCAGATTTCGGTCGAACTCACGTCATCGGAAGCACGCACTATTCGGACGCCCGCTATCGTACGCGGATGGCGCGAAGCGATCCCTGCAATTCCGGGCGTGCTCGAAGTCGCCATTTCCGAGGCACGTGGTGGCCCGCCTGGCCGCGACCTCGATATCCGTATCGCGGGCGCATCGCCGGAGACCCTGAAGGCTGCAGCCCTTGAGATGGAGAAGATTATCTCTGGGTTTCCCGGCGTATCTGGCGCGGAAGACGATCTACCCTACGGCAAGCCGGAACTGGGGATTGAGCTGACGCCACGCGGCGCAACTCTCGGATTTACCGCCGAAATCATCGGCCAGCAAATCCGCGATGCCATTGATGGCCGGATTGCACGCCGCATCGCGGCACCCAATGAAGAAATCGAGGTCCGTGTCTCTCAGGCGATCGAAGGCGGAACAGGCGCTCTTCGCAATCTTGAACTGCGAAGTCCAAGCGGCGTTTTCGTCCCGCTTGCTGAGGTCGCCGAGCTTAAAGACAAGCAGGGATTTTCAATCATTCAGCGCCGCGATGGCACAACGACCGTTGCTGTAACCGCCGATATTGATGCGAACATCACCTCGACCGGTGAAGTCATCAGCGCATTGAAAGCTGAACCTGAGGCGACATTACGCGACCAATATGGTGTCCGCATCAGCTATTCGGGCCGCGCCGAGGAACAGGCCAAAGCCTTCGCCGATCTCCAGATTGGCGCTATTGCAGCCCTTGCCGCGATTTACATCATCATCGCCTGGCAAATGGCCAGCTATACACGTCCGCTTGCTGTTATGGCGATTATCCCTTTCGGTCTGGTCGGCGCGCTTTATGGGCATTATCTCATGGGCATTCCGCTGACAATATTGAGCTTTATCGGCTTGCTTGGTCTCTCCGGCATTCTGGTCAACGACTCCATCATCCTCGTCTCACGCTTCAACGAGAGGCTGAAAAACGGAGAAGCCTTTGAAACCGCTGCCATTGGAGCAAGTTGCGACCGGTTTCGCGCTGTCCTTCTGACGTCCGTGTCAACGATCCTTGGCCTCACTCCACTGCTCTTCGAAACAAGCCTGCAAGCGCAATTCCTGCTGCCTATGGCTGTCACTATCGTCTTCGGTCTGGGGATGGCAACGCTTTTCGTGTTGTTCCTTGTGCCTGCATTGTTGGCTATTGGCCGAGACATAAAGAGTGTTAGCGATCTGTTGCTTAAGCCGATTTCGGCAAACAGTTCGATGTCTTAATGTCGTAAGTGGTTCTTGCCTGATTGCGCACGCACTTCCGAGTTTTAGTGAAGAACGACTCCGCTCG
>CAZMAC010000159.1:4686-7180 GCA_964564085.1 uncultured Hyphomicrobiaceae bacterium | reverse complement strand
ACCAAATCTGAATCGCGTCGTCCTTAACAGAGTCCTGTCGTGTACTGTGGATTCAGTCGGAGCGGATAAGGCTCTAGCGGCCTCAATATCAATCAAGGGCCTGAACCGCCTCCAGAACCTCATCGACATGACCCGGCACCTTCACGCCGCGCCAGACCCGTTTGATTTTGCCATCCTTGCCGATGAGAAATGTTGAACGGTCAACGCCCATGTAGGTCCGTCCATACATTTTCTTCTCAGTCCAGACCCCGTAGGCTTCGATCACCTTCTTGTCTTCATCGGCAAGCAGCACGACTTTCAGATCGTGTTTGTCACGGAACTTATCGTGCGATTTCACGTTATTGGGCGAAACTCCGATGACTTCGGCGCCCGCCTCGTGGAAATCGCCAATCTTTTCGCTAAAGCCAACGGCCTCTTTGGTACATCCGGAGGTATCGTCTTTTGGATAGAAATACAGCACAACGGGTTTGCCCTTAAAGGCGCTTAACTTGACCTTTGTGCCACCGTCACGCAGCAGCTCAAACGCCGGCGCTTTGTTACCCTCTTTTATCATGAATAGAAAAGCCTTCCTTTGGTCGATATTTCGCAGTCTTATAGGGAGCATAATTGGATGAGCAGAGGTTACCATCAAGTCCATTTTTATGACTGGTATTATTAGGGATTGCCATGCACGGCTGTTGATGTTTCAAACAGTGCGGACACATGGAGCAAATTATTGCGGCACATGTAAAGCCGCAATGGGAGAGGGCCAAAACCCGCTCCGATAAATAACAACAATATCGGTCAAAGCAGGACATGAGAGGCGGCAAATCAACATCTGATAAGGTATCCGCCGGGTCGCGGTCGTCAAACCGGCCGGGCGCGCAATCCAGAGCAATTGTGCCGTTGGAACAACCCCAATTCCACAAAGCCTCTCTTGCGGTCGGGGCGACGCGCGCAACATGGTTTTGCGCAAAATTCATATTTCGCCTCGCCTTGATATTGGCGATTGTTTTCGGCGCTGCCTTTGCCGGTCTTCACGCCAAACTGGCGCATTCCCCGATTTCGATGAGCTTTCTTGTCCCGCCGATCGAAAAGGCGCTGAACCGGACATTATCGGGCATGCATTTCGACATCGGCGATGCCGTCTTGCGGCGCGCGCAGAGCGGATATGGCGTCGAGTTTCGCCTGGCTAACGTCTGGTTGCTCGACAGGGAAAACAGCCCGGTGGCCGAATCCCCGTTTGCGTCCGGCAATGTCAGCATGAGCGCCCTCTTGTCGGGCCGCCTTGCCGCCAGTCATATCGATCTTATCGGCCCGCGCTTTTATCTCCAATATTCCGAACAGCGGGGGCTGGCGCTCGCTTTCGCCGATCCGCGCAGCACCAAAGACAATCGCAGCGGCGCGGCGGCGAATGAAACCCAGTCCTGGGACACGACGACCGATCAGCAGCAAATTTCAGAAAATCAAACGCTCAGTCCAGAAACAAAAGAAGGCCTTATCCGCCAGACGCGCGGCCGGGCGGTCTACCTTACGAACGCATTGACGGAGCTGTTTGAAAAAACGAGGCAGGGCGAGTCCGCGTTTCTGACGAGTTTTGGCATTGAAGACGCTTTTGTTTATTTCGATCGCGGCGAGCAGATCACGCGCTGGGTCATTCCGTCCGCAGAAATCGGTCTGAAACACCGCGGCAAGGGTAGCGCCGTGGTTGGCAACGTCGCTGTTCAATCGCCGAACGAAACCTTTGAATTCAATTTCGAGATGAAGCAGAACCGGCGTTCCGGACAGCTTGCGCTTAAGGTCGGCGTGGAGGATCTTATCCCGCGCGCATTCTGGACCGAATTTCCGCAGCTCCAGACGCCGGCAATGTGGAACATGCCCGTCACCGTATCTGCGGATATGGTCTTGGCTCAGAACGGCGATATCCTTAGCGGAACGTTACAGGCAACACTCAAACAGGGAGAGTTCTATGCGCCCTGGGAAAAAGTATTCCCTGCTGTCATCGATGCCGGCGAGCTTCACCTCACTTACTCCCGTGAGCAAGGCCTGATTCAGCTGACAAAATCCGAAATCCGATGGGGCGAGAGCCGGCTGAAACTTAGCGGCAACCTTCAGCGCCAACCCGAAACCGGTCATTGGGCCTATCAATTCGGCGCGGACGAAATTGTTCTTGGTGCAGATCAGTTCGGGGTGCCCGTTATCCCGCTGGACGAAATGCAGGCCCGCGGAGAATACGATCCGCAGCGTGGGGCCGTAAGGCTTGATCGTTTTGATGTCAAAGCCGCTGATGCCCAACTCACATTTTCCGGCCTTATCGTTCAGGGAGAGAGATCGCCGTCCATTCAACTGACCGGCAGCGTAACCCCCATGCCGATCGCTTTTTTCAAGCTGATCTGGCCGAAATTTATCGCTCACGGCGCAAGAGATTGGATCGGCCACCGGATTCCAACCGGACGTATTACAGCCGGGACCGGGAAAATCGACATTCCGGAGAATCTGCTGGCGCGCCTGCCGG
>CAZMAC010000159.1:0-4676 GCA_964564085.1 uncultured Hyphomicrobiaceae bacterium | reverse complement strand
GGAGGGCGCCAATCTGCCCGCTGAGGCTCTGAACCTCCGCCTCGATCTGGAAGATTTGACGATACGCTATGTTGCGAGTTTGCCGCCGATGAAGGTGGCCAAGGGCACGGCAAAAATGGCCGGGCAACGCTTCTTCTTCAACGCTTGGGACGGCCGGATCGTCGCGCCCTCGGGCGAAACCGTCAAATTCGCGGAAGGTCAGTTTATTGTTGGCGATTTGCGGCCTCAGATTCCTGACGGTGAAGTTCATTTCAAGAGCGAGGCAAGCGCCAGCGCTGCGCTCAGCCTCCTCGACCATCCCAGTCTGGGATATGTCAGCGCGCTGAAAATGCCAGTACCGGAGATCGATGGGAAGGTTTCGACAACCTTCAGCATCAAGATGCCGATGTATCGTAATCTGAAGTTCAAGGATTTGAAGCTGAAAGGCCGTTCGCATGTCGAAGATTTGCGCGCCGCCAATCTGCCCGGTCATCTCAAAATCGATGGCGGCAAGCTGAACCTTGACGTGACCGAGAAAGCTATCGAAGCGAACGGCGATCTGCGGCTGAATGGTGTCAAGGTACTGGCCTCATGGCAGAGGATTTTTGATGCTCCCGCAGACCGTCAGCCCCCGCTGCGCTTACGCACCGTACTCGATGAGACCGGGCGTGAAACCTTTGGCGTCAATGTAAACCACGTCGTGCAAGGCAGCACGGCGGCTGAGTTGACCGTCTATTTCCGGGATGAGGGAATGGCGCAGTCACATCTTGAGCTGAATTTATCCGAGGCAGATATCGTCATGGCCAGTCTTGGCTGGCGAAAACCACCGGGCCGCCGGGCCATTCTCAACCTCGATATCGAGGCTCTGGAAGATGGCAGCTTTAAACTGAAAAACATTAATGTTCTGGGCAATGACCTCACGGTTCAAGGCAGTGTCCGGTTGAACGCGCAGCGCAAGCCCGTTGCCTTCAATCTGCCCGTCCTCTCGCTCGATCTTCAAACGCATATGACCATGAGAGGGGAATTGACCGCGAACAATATCTGGAAAGTGTATTTGGAGGGATCATCTTACGATGGCCGGCGTTTTTTCCGATCGCTGTTCTCCGCAGGAAAAATCGTCGAGGACCAGCCTCAACTTCCCGAAGACGCGCCCGGCGTCGACATAGAGGCAAAAATCGACAATGTCATCGGCTTCTTCGACAGCACTTTGAATGATGTAACGATCAGAGCGCAACGCCGTGACAACAAGCTGAGCTATCTTGATTTACATGGCCAGCTTAATGGCAAGGCTCCGCTTGCTGCCCGTATCCGAACCAATGAACGCGAACCGCGCAACATCATAGCCGAAGCAACCGATGCGGGCTCGGCATTCCGGCTTGTCGGCTTTTATCCATCCGCGCGCGGGGGAGAAGTGTCACTGAAAGTGAACCTGGATGGACGCGGTGCGAGCCAGAAATCAGGCGTTCTTTATGCCAGCAATTTCATTATTTCCAATGACCAGGTCGTAAAGGAAGTGCTTTCAGCGCCCAATCAGGGTGGCAATGCCCAGGGCCGGCAGCAGCGGGTTTCCCAGCAGCTCCAATTCGACAGAATGCGGGTGCCGTTTTCCGTGGGCCAGGGACAGTTCTCAGTGCGGGATGCCGCCATCAACGGTCCGCTTCTGGGCGCGACCTTGCGCGGCTCTATCGATTTCGCACAAGAGAGAATTAATTTGTCCGGCACCTATGTGCCGTTTTACGGCATTAACGGAGCGCTGGGTCTTGTCCCGATCCTGGGCGACTTGCTTATCAGCCGGAATGGCGAGGGTCTGTTCGGCATTACCTTTGCCGTCAAGGGGCCGACATCTCAGCCCAATGTTCTCGTCAACCCGATGTCGATGGTGGCGCCGGGATTTCTGCGCCAGCTTTTTGAGTTTGACCAGCAGACGAAGCCGAGAATTATTCCGCCTGACCAGCGCTCGCAGAAGCAAACCGGCTCCCGCTCAAGCAGCCTGCCGCCCATCACAAGATAGGAAGAGGCGCCCCTTCTACAGATCTATACTGAATGCTTCTACGCCTTCCAGCTTCGGCGGGACATGCTTTTCGGTCTGATGCTTTATCCCGATTGCGTTTCAGGCTCCGTTTGCGGCACACTTTCCCCCGAATAGCTAAAACGCAACAGAAGATACCCAAGCAGCGCGGATGCGACCGAACCGGTTAGAACGCCGAGGCGGATCTGCGCATCGAAATCATTATGCGAGAAGGCCAGTGAGCCGATAAACAGGCTCATCGTAAAGCCAATCCCGGAAATCGCCGATACGCCGTAAAGTTGGGTCCAATTGATGTTCTTCGGCATCGGCGCCAGTTTCATTTTGATCGTCAGCCAAAGCATGCCGAACACACCAATCTGTTTTCCAACAAACAGCCCAAGCGCAATGCCAAGCATGACCGGCTCAGCGAAACTGCCAAGCCCGATACCATCGAAAGAGACGCCAGAATTTGCAAATGCAAAGAGCGGGAGAATGCCGTAGGCGACCCAGGGGTGCAGCGCGTGCTCCAGCTCTTCCAGCAGGGAATAATCTGAATAGTCGGGCTTGGTGATTGGAATGGCCAAAGCGGTTATGACGCCCGCAAGCGTGGCGTGAACGCCGGATTTCAAAACCAGCACCCACAGAACGATGCCCAGCAGCACATAAGGCGTTACCGTCTTCACACCGGTCAGATTGAGAATGATGAGACCGACAATCGGGACAATTGCGAGCAGAAGCGCGATTTGCGACAGATCGCTCGTGTAGAAAAATGCGATGATGAGAATGGCGCCGAGATCGTCAAAAATCGCAATGGCCAATAGCAGGACTTTCAGCGATGCCGGCGCGCGGTTGCCAAGAAGAGAAAGAACGGCAAGAGCAAAGGCGATATCGGTGGCCGCCGGAATAGCCCAGCCATTGAGATTCTCCGGCGTGCCTGCATTGAACGCGACATAAATCAAAGCCGGAACAACCATGCCGCCAATCGCGCCAATCCCGGGCAAGGCGACTTGCGATAAACTCGATAGTTCCCCGATCTTGAATTCGCGTTTAATTTCAAGCCCGACGAGGAAAAAGAAGATCGCCATCAAGCCGTCATTGATCCAAAGCAGGAGCGGCTTGGCGATTTTCAGCGCGCCGATCTGGATGACCATCGGTGTCTGCAGGAAGCTGTTATAGACGCCGCCCAGCGCACTATTGGCGAGCACCATCGCGAAAATCGTGGCGATGACGAGGAGAATACCGCCTGCCGACTCAAGCCGCAAAAACTCACGGAGCATATTATGGGGCCGGTTGACTGGGATCATGCGGATCGGTCCTTTCGCTTTCGTGGGCCAATCAAGGCTGAGGTGACAGCGCCTATAATCGGATGTGATATGAAGGTGCGAAGACGCAGCGCTGCATGTCTCGCGCAGGCTCTAACTATTTGTTTTATCGTGCTTTCCGGGCGGCGAATCGGTATCTAGCCCCGTCTTCACGGGGCCATGCTTCGCCTGAAAGCGCTTAGCTCCATTCGTATAGCTATCTTTTTCCTCGCAGATTTCAAGTAAAGCTGGTGCAAGGCCGGTGGAGTGGGATTTCAGGCAAAAAAGTTTGACAGGCAGTTTCGCGGCGTGAAGTCCGATCCGCTTGAGGATCGGGCCGCCTGAAACTCAACCGAGATGACGGACGTCAACGAAATGTCCTGCAATTGCTGCCGCTGCAGCCATGGCCGGCGAGACAAGATGGGTGCGTCCCTTAAAGCCCTGCCGACCCTCGAAATTGCGGTTCGAAGTCGACGCGCAGCGCTCTTGCGGGGCAAGCTTGTCCGGGTTCATGCCAAGACACATGGAGCAGCCGGGCTCGCGCCATTCGAAGCCCGCCTCTAAGAAGATTTTATCGAGCCCTTCCGCCTCAGCCTGCGCCTTTACCAGACCAGAGCCCGGAACGACCATGGCCGAAACGCGATCGTGAACGGTCTTACCTTCGACGACTGCCGCAGCCGCGCGAAGATCCTCGATGCGGCCATTGGTGCAGGAGCCGAGAAAGACCTTGTCGATTGCGATATCGGTTATTTTCGTGCCTGGCATGAGGCCCATATAGTCGAGCGCGCGCTTCATCGAGGCGCGCTTGCTTTCTTCGGCGACAGCGTCAGGATCGGGAACGGCGCCAATCACGGATACGACATCTTCGGGGCTCGTTCCCCAGGTCACGATCGGCGGCAGATTCGCCGCATCGAGCCTCACTTCACGGTCGAAATGCGCATCCGCATCGGAATGAAGCATCTCCCAATAGCGCATCGCCGCATCCCATGCAGCGCCCTTCGGCGTGCGCGGACGGCCTTTGATGTATTCGAAAGTCTTTTCATCCGGTGCGATGAGACCGGCCCGAGCGCCGCCCTCGATGGACATATTGCAGGCCGTCATCCGGCCTTCCATCGTCAGCGCGCGGATTGCCTCGCCCGCATATTCGATGACATGGCCGGTGCCGCCAGCCGTACCGATTTCGCCGATAATGGCCAGAATGATGTCCTTTGCGGTAACGCCGTGCGGGAGCTCGCCATCCACCGTCACACGCATATTTTTGGCTTTTTTCTGGATCAGCGTCTGCGTCGCCAGCACATGCTCGACTTCGGACGTCCCGATGCCGTGAGCCAGCGCACCGAAAGCGCCATGGGTCGATGTATGACTATCGCCGCAAACGATGGTGGTGC
>CAZMAC010000158.1:0-7187 GCA_964564085.1 uncultured Hyphomicrobiaceae bacterium | reverse complement strand
CAAAAGCTTCAAGGCCGGTCGCACGGGCGCGTCTGAGCCGTTCCGCTGCCAGGATTGTGCGCAGCGCGTCAAGGCTCGCCGCCAGATCATCATTAATGATGACGTAATCATATTCATTCCAATGCGACATTTCTTCTGCCGCACCAGCAAGACGGCGCGCGACAACCTCATTTGAATCGGCTGCACGAGCGCGCAATCTCTGCTCCAAAATGCGCAGCGTTGGAGGCAGGATGAAAACGCGCACGACATCATCGGAGGCGTTTTGCCAAAGCTGGCGCGCGCCCTGCCAGTCAATGTCAAAAATGACGTCATGACCGGCGCGAAGTTTTTCTTCGATCGCTACCTTCGGCGTTGCATAAAAATTTCCGAAAACTTCAGCCCATTCGAGGAAGTCTCCGGCGGCCCGTTTCGCCTCAAAGATTTCACGGTTCATGAATAGGTAATGCTTGCCGTCAATCTCGCCCGGCCGAGCAGGACGCGTGGTTGCCGAAATCGATAGGCTGCAGGACGCGCCCTCCGCCTCAAGCAGCATTCGGGTTAACGTTGTCTTACCCGCACCGGAGGGAGACGACAGGATAAGCATAAGCCCGCGCCGCTCACCGGCAGGCTTTGCCGCCCTCCCCTGCCCCTGAATGTCACTCGACATTTTGCACTTGTTCCCGTAATTGATCGATGGCCGTCTTAAGACTGAGACCGATGCGTGTTATCTCTGTAGCATTAGACTTTGAACAAAGCGTATTCGCCTCACGCTGAAACTCTTGAGCCAGGAATTCCAGCCGCCGTCCGATGGGCGCATCCTCTGCCAGAAGCTCGCGGGCCGCGCCGACATGGGCATGAAGGCGCTTGATCTCTTCTTCTATATCCGCCCTGGTGGCGAGGAGCACGGCTTCCTGATGGAGACGGTTTTCATCAAACGTGCTGTTTTCCGATTGCAAACGGTCGATCTGCGTGCGCAAGCGCTCCTCGATGGCTCCAGGCGTGCGTTCGGGCGAAGTCTCGGCCTTGCGGGTCAAAGCTTCGATTTCATTAAGCTTTTCGCCAAGAATGGCATGTAGGCGTTCACCTTCGGACCGTCTTGCCTGAACGGCTTCGTCCAAAGCCGCCAGGAAACTCTTCAAAAGCGTGTCGTTGAGCGGCGACAGCGTTTCATCCGGGGCTGGCGCCTCTGTCGTTTCGATAACGCCTCTCATCGCGAGAAGCGCCTCTAAAGACACCTGATCATTCCGGCCTGTTAGCGTTCTAGCCTGTTCCGCAAGTTCTGCAAGCTTGAGCAAAACAGCTTCATTGAGTTGCAAATCGGCTGCCCCGAGAGGCCCCTTTACGGCGAAATTGACGGTGCAACTGCCACGCTTGATCCGCTTTGCAATCGACTCCCTGATTTGGGCTTCAAGATTTTCGAAGCCTTGCGGCAAACGCAGCCTCAGATCGAATCCGCGATTATTTACCGTCCGGATTTCTGCGCTCCAGGCCGTATTGCCCTCCTGACCGGCCGCCCGGCCAAATCCCGTCATGCTTTTGACAGGCATCGCTTGAACCTTTTCCGTATGAGCCGCTTATCAAAGTCTGAGTTAACAAATTTGCCGGACGATCCAAAGCTGAAACGTGTCATTCCACTCCGGAACCAGCCGGATACGCCTGCATTCATCTTATTAAGCGCATGATCGTAGTAGATCGCCGAGCTTTATGGCGCTAAAAGAAGCCGCAATATTGCGGTGCGCAACACAGGAGAGTGGTTTGAACTATATTGACAGGTCCAGAGCGCAAGACGCTAAGCCTTTACGTCAGCGTCAGCCGATACCGCTCGACAAAATTTTTGTCCGCGATCTGGTCCTGCCCTGCTTTATTGGGGCCTTCGAGGAAGAAAGAGCCGAAAAACAGCGTGTCCGTTTTCATGTCGAGGCGTCGGTCTATCCCTCACGCCGGCGCGCCAATGACGATGTGAACAGTGTCGTCAGCTACGATCTGATCGTCGATGCCATTCGGGCGCTTACGGGCAACGGGCACATTAATCTTCTGGAGACACTCGCCGAACGCATCGCCGTTAAATGCCTGTCTCATCGCCGTATTGCGAGAGTGCGCATCAGGCTTGAAAAGCTTGACCGGCTGGAGGGTGCCAGCCTCGGCGTTGAAATCGAACGCTGTAAGATGAAAGCTTGAACGTCTCGACGCGGTGAGGCTGCAGTCCAAATGCACGCCAGATACGATGCGCGGTCGATGGAGCATGGCCGGTCTCCCTGGCCATCGTGCTCAGGCTCCATTGGGTGGCGCCTTTGGGCAGCGTCTCCAGCGTCTTACGGATCGTGCTTGCGATCTCGTCATCGCCGATCTCGCGCGGCGCGCCATGCGTGCGCGTCAGCGCGCGTTC
The DNA here is from genome assembly GCA_964564085.1 of uncultured Hyphomicrobiaceae bacterium. Lineage (GTDB taxonomy): Bacteria > Pseudomonadota > Alphaproteobacteria > Rhizobiales > Rhodomicrobiaceae > JAHQVI01. Next base: position 4,822 of record CAZMAC010000158.1, on the reverse strand, counting down.
AATCGGACGCAGACAGTTGATCTAACTCTATGAAATATATCACCTTTCAACCGTCAAATGACTCCATTTGAAGGCCGGTTGATCTAGAGCAGGATGCGTTTAATCAGAGTCGACATCCTGCTCTATTTTTTGCTTTGCACCGGACATCCGTCCGGCGCGTTTGCCCACTTGGCCGTGGGCCCCAGGGTGCCATGCAGATAGAAGGGGCTGTGGGGTAATCGTTTCCGATTATTCGCCCGATGCTCTAAGATTGAATTGCCGGTTATGCTGGTCACCATCCAGACATTACCAATAGCGGTCGATTTACCCGCAGCAAACGGGGCTATTTTACAGCGCCATCCCGCTTTGGAAGCCGGTCGAGCGCGAGATTCAGCTTCAGGACATTTATGCGAGGCTCGCCTAGAACTGAGAATGTCCGGTCTTCGACATGCGCGGCGATAAGCGTCCACAGATCGCCCTCCGCCATATTCCGCAGGCCGGCAATGCGGGGCGCCTGGGTGTAGGCGGCTGCTGGAGAGATGTGCGGGTCCAGTCCGCTGCCGGAGGCGGTTACACTGTCAATGGGGATCTGTCGCTCGCCCAGCCCCGCACGCGCGGCTTCGGTGCGCTCGGTGATTTTTTCAATCAGACGTTTGCTTGATGGGGCTGCGTTCGTTGCGCCGGAGAGCTGGGCGTCATAAGCAATCGCTGAAGGACGCGGATGAAAATATTCGGGCCGGGTAAAATTCTGCGCGATGAGTTCAGAGCCGATGGCTTCGCCGTCTGCATTTGCAACGAGGCTGCCATTTGCTGCGCCCGGGAAGACGAACTGCGCTATGGCGGTAATCGTCAGCGGATAGACGATACCGGTCAGGATCGTCATCGACAGGATGAGAAACAGCGCGATGCGAAGCTCTTTAACCATCGGGCCCCCTAAACCAAACCGAGCGTCACGATCACAAGATCGATCACTTTCACCAATAAAAACGGCACGAGAATGCCGCCAATACCATAAATCGTCAGATTACGCCCCAAAAGAGCTTCGGCGCTCGCGGGCACATATTCGACGCCTTTGAGCGCCAGCGGAATGAGCGCAATGATGATCAGCGCATTGAATATAACCGCCGACAGGATCGCGCTTTGCAGATTGTACAGGCCCATAATGTTCAACGCTTCAAGGCCGGGATAAACCATGGCGAAGAGCGGCGGCATAATTGTGAAGAATTTAGCGGCGTCGTTGGCGATTGAGAACGTCGCCAGCGAGCCCCGGCTTATAAGAAGCTGCTTGCCGACGCAGACAACTTCGATCAGCTTGGTCGGATCGCTGTCGAGATCGACCAGATTGGCCGCTTCCTTCGCCGCCTGCGTGCCGTCATTCATGGCGACGCCAACATCGGCCTGGGCAAGAGCGGGCGCATCGTTGGAGCCGTCGCCGCACATGGCGACTACGCGGCCTTCGGACTGATATTTGCGGATCAGCTCCAATTTTCGCTCCGGCGTCGATTCCGCCAGGAAATCGTCAACACCGGCTTCCGCTGCTATGGCGGCCGCCGTGAGCGGATTGTCGCCGGTGATCATCACCGTGCGAATGCCCATCTTGCGCAGCTGCTGAAACCGGTCGCGGATATGCGGCTTGATGACGTCCTTGAGATGGACGACCCCCAAGACGCGATGGTCCTTGGCGACAACCAACGGCGTACCGCCGCTACGGGCAATATCCTGCACGATTCGGGTGAGCTGGTAGTTCTCGCCCATTTTCGCATAGGAGCGAATGGTGTCTTCAGCCCCTTTGCGAACCTCGCCATGCGGATTGAGATCGGCGCCGCTAATACGCGTTTCAGCGCTAAAGGGAATAAAACGGATGATCCGGGGGTCTTCCACGATCCGGCCGAATTGACGCTGCACCAGCTCAAGGATCGACTTGCCCTCCGGCGTATCGTCGCTCAAAGACGCGATATAAGCGGCCTCGGCCAATTCGCGCATTTGCACACCGGGCAGCGGTTTCAGCTCATCCGCCATCCGGTTGCCGAAGGTGATCGTGCCGGTTTTGTCGAGCAGCAGCGTGTCGACATCGCCGCAAGCCTCAACCGCCCGGCCCGACTTCGCGATCACATTCGCCTTAACGAGCCGGTCCATGCCGGCAATGCCGATCGCCGAAAGCAGCGCACCGATCGTGGTGGGAATGAGCGTCACCAGCAAGGCCAGCAGGAATGTGGAGGGAACTGCGGCGCCGGAATAAAGGGAAAACGGGCCGAGCGCGGCCACGACGATCAGATAGACGATGGTCTGCCCGACCAGAAGAATTGTCAGCGCGATTTCGCTTGGCGTTTTTTGCCGTCTCGCGCCCTCCACCATCGCAATCATGCGGTCCAGAAAACTGCCGCCCGCTTGCATGGCGACACGGACTTTGAGCCAGTCCGAGACGCATTTCGTACCGCCTGTTACGCCCGAACGGTCGCCGCCGGACTCGCGAATGACAGGCGCGGACTCCCCCGTAATCGCTGACTCATCGACCGATGCAATCCCGTCGACGACCTCGCCATCGGCTGGAATAATGTCCCCTGGCTCAATGAGGACCACATCGCCGATTTGCAGATCGCGGCTGCGGCAGGTCTCATATTCCATACCATGCTCGACCAGAAGCCGTTTTGCCGCCGTCTCCTGCTGCGTCGCCCTCAGGCCTTCAGCCCGCGCTTTGCCGCGCTGTTCGGCAACGGCCTCGGCAAAATTGCCGAAAAGAACGGTGAACCACAGCCAGAGCGTAATCTGCATTTGAATGAAGGCATGAGACCGGCCTTCGATGAGCTCGAAAATCAGAAAGAATGTTGCCAGGATCGAGATGATTTCGACAACGAACATGATCGGATTTTGGATCAGTGTGACAGGATTGAGCTTCTTGACCGCAGGCCAAAGCGATTGCCGCAGGATCAGCGGATCCAGCAGCCTTAAATCGCTTTTGTCTCTCGTCATGCGGTCCGCCCTATCGAGCATCTCAGAACGTCTTTCCCTGAAGCATCTCGAAATGCTCTGCAAGTGGCCCAAGCGCTATGGCGGGAAAGAAACTCATCGCTCCGAAAATCAGAATGATCGCAACCATCAGGATTACGAAAAGCGGGGTATGAGTCGGTAACGCACTCACCGATACAACCGCGGTTCGCTTGGCAGCGAGCGAGCCTGCAATCGCAAGCCCGGCAATGATGAAAGCAAAGCGGCCCGCGACCATGGCCAGCGCTTGCGCCACCAGATGAAATGGCTGCGACCCGTCAAAACCGGCAAATGATGAGCCATTCGCCGCTGTTGCGCTGGCATAAGCATATAGCATTTCAGACAGGCCGTGTGGCCCTGGATCATCAATTGCGCTTGCCGCACTTGGTATCATGATGGCGACGGCAGGCAAAAGCAGCATTCCAAACGGCACGATCAGAAGCGTAATGACCGCAAGCTTGATTTCCCGGACCTCAATCCTTTTGCCCAGATAGGCCGGCGAACGCCCGACCATAAGACCGCCGATAAAGACAGCAAGCACGATATAAAAAATCAGATTATAAAAGCCCGATCCGGCGCCGCCGAAAATCACCTCGCTGAGCTGAACATTCATAAGCGGAACAAGCCCGGCAACCGGGGTATAGCTGTCGAGCATCGAATTGACCGCGCCGGCAGCCGTGCTTGTCGCAGCCACGGTCCAGAGCGCGGATCCCGCCGTTCCGAAACGGACTTCCTTCCCCTCCATATTCCCCGCCGTCTGATCGATCGGAAGATGAGCGAGCAGCGGATTGCCGGCGCCTTCGGCAAAGTAGACGACAATCAGACCGAAGATAAAAAACGTCGCCATCGCAGCGAATAAGGCCCAGCCCTGGCGGATATCGCCTGCCATCGTGCCGAATGTATAGGTCAGTGCTGCAGGGATCAGCAGCATCAGCACGGTTTGCAGGAAATTGGAAAACGGCGTCGGGTTCTCGTAGGGATGGGCCGCGTTCGCGTTGAAGAAACCGCCGCCATTCGTTCCCAGCATTTTGATCGCGACCTGCGAGGCGACGGGCCCTTGCGCAATGACCTGCTCCCCGCCTTCCACCGTGGTCACGGTCACGTAATCATTTAGATTTTGTGGAACGCCTTCGAAGATGAACACCAAAGCCAGGATGAGGGAGAATGGCAGAAGAATATAAAGATTGGTTCGGACAAAATCGGCGTGGAAATTGCCAAGCGTTTTTGCCTGACTGGTCGTAAAGCCGCGCATCACGGCGAGCGCCACACCCATCGCGGTTGCGGTGCTGATAAAATTATAGACCGTGCAACCAGCCATCTGGCTGAAATAGGACAGCGTGTTTTCGCCCGCATAGGATTGCCAGTTTGTGCTGGTCATGAAGCTGATCGCGATGTTGAATGCAAGACTAGGTTCAACAGCGCTGAAACTGCGCGGGTTCAGCGGTAAAATATGCTGAAGCCGGAGGATCACGTAAAAAAACAGTACACCGACCATATTCAGCAAAACGACCGAGAAGGCGTAGCGCGTCCAGTGATAGCCGCTCGTCGGATCGATATCGCCAAATCTGTAGATCGCCGCCTCAAGAGGGGCGACAATGGGCGTCAAAAAGGTTCTTTCGCCCGCATAGACCTGCGCCATGTAACGCCCCATCACCGGCGTCAGCGCAATGATCGCGGCGGCGAAAAGCAAAAGCTGTGCGGTATCGTCGGTCATGCGCGCCCTTTAGAATTTTTGCGCATTCACTAGCACATAAAGAAGATAGCCAAGCAGAAGCGCCATAATGCCGCCACCAATCAAATAATCCCTACACATGGACAAACCTAAAGCCGTTCACACATAATGACGGCAAGCCCTCAA
>CAZMAC010000157.1:0-7229 GCA_964564085.1 uncultured Hyphomicrobiaceae bacterium | reverse complement strand
AACCGGTTTCCACTTTTCCTCATCCCGCTTAAGGCTCCACCAAGGCGTGATGCGGTCCGAAGGACATTCCGGGTCGTGCATGGCCATGTGCGAGAAGTGTGCCGGACAGGGCTTGGAATATCGCCGCGCGTGGGCAGCCGGAAGGCTGATACACGTTAAATATAGGCCAGCCGACAGGCTGCCCATGCTGTCCCCGTGCAGGGGATGGTGGTGAAAAGACAGGCGCATCGTCCGGCAAAAGTGCCCTTGCGGTTTTGCCGTAAAGACGATGCCCAAGCAAAGATTCAGAACCTCGTGGGTGTCACCCAGCGAGGGATTTGGTGCTGGAAATATGGAACGTGACACATACCATATGTCGCCCCGGATCCCGGACCAAGCCCGGGACAGGCAGCCGTGAGGCTTGTCCGGGGGCCACTCTCCTAACTGCTTGGTGCGGCGTGTGTTGATAGTAGAGTAGATCCCGGATCGGCCTGCGGCCGCCTGCCCCGTGCTTGAACCGGGGTCCGGGATGACGGAATGAGAACTCAACGAGGGGATTGCTGCTGCTCTTTGACAGACATTGTTAGCGACAAAACCAGTTGAAGCAAAACTATGCCGATTTGGCTCGCAAATGTTTATGCCGGCCCATTTCGTCCATGCGTCAGGAAGGCCGGACGCTCGCTCAGCTTGTCGTAGTAGGCAGCCGTCGCGGGCAGGTCCGGGCGATCGATCGGCAAGTCCGATGCAAACCAGCGATGGACGGTCAGGCCGATCGGGATGTCGGCGAGGGTAAACTCCGCCGTGACGATGTGACCGCCGGTTTTCTTGAGCTGGTCTTCGATCATCTGCATTTTCTGCGGCCAGTTTTTCAGCGAGGCCTGGATCACTTCCTCGCCGCCCGGCATCGGCGCCTTCGCCATAATCGCGAGAAACGAGCCGCGCCAGGCATTTGAAAGGTCCGCCAGTTGCCAGTCCATCCAACGCTCGACATCGGCACGCGCTCTCGGGTCCGAGGGTAGCAGATCGGTGCGGCCATGTTTGGCAGCAAGATAGCGGATGATTGTGTTCGACTCGCTGAGAACGAAACCCTCATCGTCAATGGCAGGGATGAGAGCAAGCGAATTGATCGCAAGGAAGGCCGGATTTGTCAGCGGCTGAAAACCGCGGCCCCAATCCTCGCGCTCGTAAGAAAGGCCAATTTCATCGGCCGCCCACAGCACCTTGCGAACATTGATCGAATTTGCCCGGCCGTAAATTTTCAACATGGCTTTCCTCTCGCACTGATCTTAGGACAGGCTAAGATGCTCCGGGCCGCAGGACAAGAGGCGGTCGCGCGATTATGAACGAATAAGCTTTTTGAGCGTGTTGAGCCTATCCGCCTCAGCGGCGGGTTTGTCCCAGCGGATGCGGTTGATCCGGGGAAAGCGCATGGCAACGCCGGATTTATGGCGCGATGAATTATGCACGCTGTCAAAGGCCACTTCGAAGATTAGGGCCTTTTCGACTTCGCGGACCGGGACGAACCTGTTGATGGTGTTGTTTCGTACCCAACGGTCGAGCTGGCGCAGTTCGTCATCGGTGAAACCGAAATAGGCCTTGCCGACGGGCAGAAGTTCGTCATCGCGCCAGAGGCCGAACGTGTAATCGGAATAGAAAGACGAGCGCTTGCCGGTGCCGCGCTGCGCGTACATGACAACAGCATCGACGAGCATGGGATCACGCTTCCACTTGTACCAGTCGCCTTGCGGCCGTCCGGCGACGTAAATGCTGGCCTTGCGTTTCAACATCAGCCCTTCGACATGCGGGCCGCCCTGCTCGGCGGCGGAGGCGCGGAGGCGGATAAGGCTGTCCGGGCCGTCGAACGCAAGCGGCATGGAAAGGTCCATCGATTTCGGCGCCGCACGGGTGTACCAGTCTTGCAGATGCTTCCGCCGTTCCGCCAGAGGCAAACTGCGCAGATCGTCTTCGCCAATTCGGAGCACATCGTAAAGAATGAGATGTGCAGGCGCTTTCGCCATCAGGCTCGCGCTTGGCGCTTTGCGGTTCAATCGCTGCTGAAGGTCATTGAACGATCCGATTTCGCCATTTGGACGCACGACAAGTTCGCCGTCCAAAACCGCATGGAAATTGATATGTTCCAGAAGATCGGGGAAAGCGCCGCCAATATCGTCGCCGGTTCGAGAAAAGAGCGCCTTACCTGCGGGCAAGCTTACAAGCTGGACTCTGATGCCGTCATATTTCCACTCCGCTTGGAAGGCGTCCGGCTTGATGAGCTCCAGATCGGCAGCATCGAGCGGGTTAGACAGCATGACGGGATGAAACACCACTTGTTCGGCCGTGTCCGGCTTCGTTGCACGTCCCTCCAGCCAGGCGAACAGCTCCTCATATGGCGGCGTCAGTCCGTGCCAAACCTCTTCGACATCGTTCAATGAGACACCGCCATACTCTGCCAGGCTACGTTTCATGAAACGCGCAGAAACACCAACACGTAGCGTCTGCGTGCCGAGTTTGAGAAGCGCCCAGCGCTGCTGTGGTGTGGCAATGTCAAGAAGGTCAGCAAGATAGATGCGAATTTCGGGTTTCGTGCGCCGCCGAAATTCTGCGATGACCTCATTGAGGGGCGGCAGTTCGCCGGCAAGGCGATTCTCGGCAGAATCGGGCCATAAATGCGCGACGGTTTCAGCGGTCTCACCAACATAATCGTAGGACATCGCAAACAGCGCCGGATCGGTGCGCTCGACGATCAGATCACGAACGAGCGAACGCTTGAATAGGTCGAAGCTCAGCTCTCCCGCAATTGCTGCAACCGCCCAACCCCGGTCCGGATCTGGCGTTTGACGAAAATAGTCTTTAAGCAAGGCAGCTTTGGCGAGATTGCCGTGCGTGAAATAGAGGCGGTCGAGAAGGTTCGCGAATCCATTCATATCGGATAGATAGGGAGCCGAGCTGACAGGGCAACTCATGGAGAAACGGTTTCAAAGCAGGAGCAGAATTGTTGGAAACCGCTTATTCCACGAAGATTTATGAGAACCGTACAAGGCAGGCTCAGCTTGACGATGGCGAGGTATCGGTGATCGTCAAGCCTTGATTGGGTAGGGATATCGCCTTAACCAAAGCTCATTAATGCCCCGCTATGTCCCTTATCGAATAGGATATCGAAATGATCGATTTCAAAAGGCCATCCGGCCAAAAACTAGGAATGTTTGCACTCGGAGTTGGTGCGATGATTATGGGGCTGTATGGCGGAGAGCAGGGAATGAACGCAATGGCCGGCAATGCTCAGGTCCGCTGCGAGATCGAGGTTAGAGAGATGGATAACGGCGTACAGCTCCAGGGTGTCGTCTTTGCTGACGAAACGGTACAAGGCGCTTACGAGATGCAAATCAGCAAATTCGGCCACGGCAGCCACTCGAAGATCAATCAGGCTGGTGACTTCGATGCACGTCCCAACATCCCGGCCAAACTTGGCGGCGTTCGACTTGGCGGCGATGGTGGTGCCTACGAGGCGAGGCTGAAAGTGGTTTGGGACGGTGAGGAAATTGAGTGCGAGAAAAACATTGGCGGCGGCTGGCTTTAAGGCAGCATTGGCCATATTGCGATCAACGGATATAATGCAATCGGAATGGACTGAAAAACCAATCTGTTCGATTTTATTGTGCCAAATCATTTACGGTTTTTTGCATAACTTTGCCCTGCGCCAAGTGAGAGCTTTCGGCCATGCGTCCACTTGATGGTACTCTCGTTATCTCCTTCGAGCAGGCGGTTGCCGCACCTGTCTGTACACGTCATCTCGCCGACCAGGGCGCACGAGTCATCAAAATTGAACGTCCGGGCGTTGGTGATTTTGCTCGCGCCTATGACGACCGCGTAAACGGCCTAGCCTCCTATTTCGTCTGGGCGAACCGGTCGAAGGAAAGCCTGACACTGGACGTGAAAAAAGCTGGCGCGCGCCAGATCCTGGATGCGCTTTTGGAAAAGGCGGATGTCGTCGTCCAGAATTTTGCGCCCGGAGCGACGGCGCGACTGGGCCTTTCCTATGACGCACTAAGCATCCGCGATCCTCGCATTGTTGTTTGTGACATATCGGGTTATGGCGCGGATGGACCCTATCGGGATCGCAAGGCTTACGATCTGATGATCCAGGCCGAAGCAGGATTGCTTGACGTCACCGGTGTTGAAGAACATATGGCGCGCTGCGGTTTTTCCGCCGCCGATGTTGCGGGCGGGATGTATGCCTATTCTGGTGTGCTATCTGCTCTCCTCCTTCGCGAGCGTACGGGACAAGGCTCGCATGTCGAAATTTCCTTGCTCGAAGCGCTATCCGAATGGATGGGTAATCCGATGTATTACGCCTATGAGGGGCGGCCTGCTGCCAGACGCAGCGGGGCGCATCATCCAAGCATTGCGCCTTACGGCCCAGTGCGGGCGGGCGATGGCGAGATAGTGATGATCGGTCTGCAGAATGAGCGCGAGTGGAAGGTGTTCTGCCGTGACGTGCTCGGCGAGCCTGCGCTTGAGGCCGATCCGCGTTTCTCCTCGAACAATGACCGCACGGCCAATCGCATTGAGCTGGAAGGCCTGATCGACAAAGCTATTGCTGGATTCACAGGCGATGCGATCATGGAGCGGCTACAAGCGGCAGGGCTCGCCTGCGCGAAGGTCAATTCACCTTCCGCGCTGTGGAAGCATCCCCAACTTGCGGCCCGCAAAAGATGGCGCCAGGTAGGCTCGCCCGCAGGAGAGCTTGCCGCGCTTTTGCCGCCGGCGACCAATTCAGCCTATGAGGCGCGGATGGAGGAAATCCCAGCACTTGGCGCGCATACGGATGAAATCCTCATCGAACTGGGATTTGAAGCCGAAGAGATCGTACAATTCAGGGTAAGCGGAACGATTTAAGCTCATGACGATCACGACAGACAAGCCAGACGATCTCTATCAGGACATTCGCGATGCCATCCGTGAGCTTTGCAAGCACTTTCCCGATGCGTATTTCCGCAAGATCGATGAGGAGCGAGGCTACCCGGAACAATTCGTTGAGGCATTGACGAAAGCCGGTTGGCTGGCGGCGATGATACCGGAGGCTTATGGTGGCTCAGGCCTTGGGCTGAGTGAAGCCTGCGTCATCATGGAGGAGATCAACCGCTGCGGCGGGAACTCGGGCGCCTGTCATGGTCAGATGTATAATATGGGGACGCTTTTCCGGCATGGGTCTGAGGAGCAGAAGCAGACCTACCTGCCGAAAATCGCCTCAGGTGAATTACGTCTGCAGTCCATGGGCGTAACGGAACCCACGACCGGAACCGATACGACAAAGATCCGAACCACCGCAGTGCGTCAGGGTGACCGCTACGTCATTAACGGCCAAAAAGTCTGGATCTCGCGCGTTCACCATTCAGATCTCATGATCCTGCTGGCGCGGACCACGCCGCTTCCAGATGTGCAGAAGAAATCGGAAGGCATGTCGATTTTTCTTGTCGATCTGCGCGATGCGATCGGCAATGGCCTGACATTGCGGCCGATCCCTAATATGGTCAATCATGAAACCAGCGAGCTTTTCTTTGAAGATTTGGAGATCCCTGCCGAGAATTTAATCGGGGAGGAGGGGAAAGGCTTTCGCTACATCCTCGACGGGCTTAACGCCGAGCGCACACTGATCGCAGCGGAGTGCATCGGCGACGGCCGCTGGTTCATCGACCGCGCTGTAAAATATACCGGCGAACGAGTCGTCTTTGGACGGCCGATCGGCCAGAACCAGGGCGTGCAGTTTCCACTAGCCGAGGCACATATCGAAATCGAAGCGGCCGATTTGATGCGGATTGAGGCATCGCGCCTTTTCGATGACGGCAAACCCTGCGGCGCACAGGCGAATATGGCAAAGTATCTGGCCGCAAAGGCCTCATGGGAAGCCGCCAATGCCTGCATTCAATTTCATGGCGGATTTGGCTTTGCCTGCGAATATGACGTGGAACGCAAATTCCGTGAGACCCGGCTCTACCAGGTTGCGCCAATTTCGACGAATTTGATCCTGGCTTACGTCGCAGAGCATGTTTTGGGGCTGCCCAGGTCTTTTTAAATATCCTGAAGACCGCGACAAAAAAAGCGGACAGCTCATCGCTGTCCGCTCGATATTGTGCTCAGCTGCTTTGTCAACAGTGCGGCATGACCTACTTACAAGGACGGGCGATGGCGTAGCAACGGAACGCTTTGTTTGCGGCTTGTACGCACTGACCCAAATTCTTCTTCTTCGCCTTGCCCCAGTAACCCCACTTTGCGCCATGTTTAGCGGCAGTTTTAAGCTGCCAATTGACCTTAGCGGAGTTTTTGGCATCGGCTTTCTTGTAGTACCACTTGCCCCATCGACCGAGCTTTGGTTTGCACTTCGACCCTGTCGGCTGTGCAAACCCGCCAGATCCTGCGACAGCAGATTTACACGGCTTTGCTTTCGCCAGACAGTGGTAGTTCGATACGCCTTTCACGCAATCAAAGTCTTTGTTCTTCGCGGAGGACCATTTGGCGTAGGATTTGCCATTCTTGCCTTTCACCTTGTTTTTCCAGGCGGCGATTGCAGACTTCTTTGCCTGAATCCCCCAGCCTGATTTGTTGAGCGATTTTGGTTTACCCATCGCATGAACCGTCGGTTTACAAGTCACCGGAGCGGCCTGAACCGTCGACGTTTGCGTCAGGACTATCATTGCAAAAGCCAGAGCCGAAGCAGCCTTGAATGATTTCTTGTGGGGTGAGCTCATAGTCATATCCTTCCAAATTCTGCTGACTGAGCAGGGGTTGATCTTCAACTAATCGGACTTGTGTGGATGCCCCTTCGCGGTGCATGCTGTTTAGTCGCCGAAGCAGCGCGTCTTGTTCATTTGAAAATGTAATATTTTGTAATCGCCGCCTGCGGAGCATATTGGGTTCGAAGCAGCTCTGCTGGCAAAGCGAACATGATCAGGAATAAAAGTGAGGAAGGTCCAGCCGCTTGATCAGCAGGTGGAAGTTTTATCTGAAGCTAGCAAATGGGGGATTGATCGCATCGCACCGGGCTCTAGCAGGCTGCTGAAAAAGGTTTTTCGGTAATGCCGAGGCGTCTCCAGGAGCGAGCTGAGCGTAGTTTGACGCGTCTGCGGCGCTTCAGCTCGGTCACAGAGCCAATTTTCTAGGTTCGCGAAGAGATGCCTCCGAGTTTTTCAACAGCCTGCTAGAGCATTTTCGAGCGAAGCATGGCCCCGTGAAGACGGGGCTGGATACCGGTT
>CAZMAC010000156.1:0-7294 GCA_964564085.1 uncultured Hyphomicrobiaceae bacterium | reverse complement strand
CAAGGTTCTACGCCTTCCCGAGCTTATGAAGACCGCTCCCGGCCGCGCGATTGCGGTCGAGCGCATAAGATCATGCAGACTTTTTTGGCCTGCCTGACGGATGAGATTGGCGTGAGTAAAGCAACCCGTCGTCAGAAGTGATGCCTAAAAAAGGACGCTTTGTTTGAACCTTCTCTGTTTGGCTAAACTTGATGAAGGTGCATCAATGCAATACACTATCAAAAGGAAGCATTTTGGCTCAAACATAGATTATTTTGTTTTAAACTTGCGCGGAGACGCTGATTTTTTTTTTGAAAAGCAACGGCATTGTGGAAGGTATTTCAAGTACCTTCTTGACCGTAAGAAAAAAATTATCGCAGTAGCATTCAATCGAAATTTCGCCACGAAATGGATTTGCAATGTTTATTTAGAATATATAGAAGATGAAAATCGCCCATACATGCAAGTGACCTCGCATTTTTTGAAGTATAGATATTACGTAACGCTTGAAAGCGGGCAGAAGATAGTCGTCGAATTTAATTACTGGGGGACGCATTATCGCCTTCTGGATGATAATAAAGAAGAATTTGCAAATATGAAAATGCCGTTTTTTTCGCTCTGGCATGTATGTGATTTAAATATAAATAATGAGAAATATCAGATCATTGCTATTCTAGTTATTATGACAATTCTGAAAACAAGTTATACTGGGGTATTCCGGCTCGCATGGGGTGTGTTCAGACGTTGATCGATATTACTTTAGTTCTATATCCGTTATTTTCTATTCTCAAAGTGATTTCGCCAATATCGACTTCGATGCCCAATATTTGTTTGTTGAAGGCGGCTTGCGACGCCGGACTCGCATTCCGGTGAAGATCGTCCCGATACAGGTTGATTCTCCTGGCTTTGCTCGTTTAGCTAGAAGCAAATGAATTTTCCATGATCCGAAGATATTGAACTTCGAGGAGGCTCAATGGATCCCGACATGGTCCGCCAACAAGACGAAGAAGAACTGACAAGCCGTTTGGGGGCGCGGGTGAAAGTCAACATGCCGTCGGCTCGCCCGATCATGAGGAACGAGCCGACAATCCTGCGCGCTGAGCCGCGTCAGCGGGAAGCGCGTGCCGAACCTGAGACGCTCGCCGCACGGCCGTCCAGCGTAACGCCCTGGACAGCCATTCAAACAGCATTTGCCGGCTCGTTAATGACAGGGCTTGGGCTGCTGGGCGGCATTATGCTCGGCGTCAAGCTTGGGCTCATACCGGAGCAGCGGTTGGCGATTGGCGCCGGTGCGGGTTTTTTTCTTGGCTGGCAGGCGTTCATGCTGTCATTGCGGCGCCGGGGTAACCTGAAGCTCGGCCGTGCGATAACCCTGCCGCTTTTCCCGACAGCCTTGATCCTTGGCGCATCGATTGCGGGCATGGCCGCGGCAGCGCATTTTACCGGGGTTGCGCAAATGACGGTGGGGAGCGAGGTCCCGCTGCATTATTGGCTGATCGCCGGGGCCGGAGCGCTCACAGGGACAGCTATTGCCGCGCGTCGATTGTACAAATCAGCACGATCTTGAAAATTCCCGCTGCTTAGAGCGGCGGATCTTTAATTGGAATAACCTGGCCGCTCTGTCTGTTTGTTCCTGCATCAGATTTATCCGAAAAGTGGTGTCCACTTTTCGGTCCGATGCTCTAGCCGGTCTCGACCGGCGCATCGGAGATGCTCCACTCGGCCCAGGAGCCGTCATAGACGGATGCGGTTTCATTGCCTATCGTGGCAAGCGCAAGCGCGATCATGCAGGCCGTTACGCCCGATCCGCAGCTCGCGATAACAGGTTTTATTGGATCGAACCCGGCCTTTTCGAAAATCGTACTGATCTCGCCGGGCGAACGCAGCGTTCCGTCTCCGGACAGTAAATCCGTGAACGGTACATTCTTGGCTCCAGGCATATGTCCCAATCGCGGGACCTCGCGCGGCTCCGGCTCCGTTCCGACGAACCGCGCCGCCGATCGCGCATCGACGATATCCATTCCGCCTTTTTCGACGAGGCGCTTCATATCCGCCAGATCACGGACGAGTCCCGAATTCAAGCGGGCCGTGAAATGCCGCTCGGTGCGAGGCATAGGCTCACCGCTTTCGACGGGCAGGTTTTCAGCGCGCCATTTCTTGAAGCCGCCATTCAACACAACGACATCATTCACCCCCATAACGCGGAACATCCACCAAGCCCGTGCAGCGCCTGACATATTCGTTGCGTCATACACCACGATACGCGTTCCATCGCCGATCCCCATCTTGCGCACCCGCGAGGCGAATTTTGCGGGCGAGGGCAACATATGCGGCAGCGAGCTTGATATATCTGCAATGTCGTCAATGTCGAACAGCTGAGCGCCGGGGATATGCGCCTCACGGAATTCCTCGGCATTGTTGCGGCTGGAGTCCGGCAAATGAAAGCTGGCATCCAGGATAACAATATCAGGGGCATTGAGATGGGCGGAAAGCCAGTCGGTCTCAACAAGCCATCTGTCAGGCCGGTTTATCATTCAAACCCTCCCTTAACGCCCTTCGTGACGAAGCGGCTATTATTTTGTTCCAGTATTATGGTGCACATTCACGGGGGCGATGGCTAGACCCTGCAAAGATACGACGGATCAGACGAAAACCTGCGGTAATTCGGCCTGCTCCTCAACCCATTCAGGCACTGGCAGATTCTTTTCCTTGAGGAAAGCGGGATTGAACAGGCGACTTTGATAGCGTGTGCCATAATCGCACAGGATCGTCACGATGGTGTGGCCGGGTCCCAGCTCGCGTGCGAGCCGGACCGCGCCTTGAACATTGATACCGCTGGAGCCGCCGAGGCAGAGCCCTTCATCTTCCAGCATCTGGAAAACACGCGAAACCGCTTCGCTATCCGGGATCTGATACGCCTTGTCGATTTCGACGCCTTCGAGATTGGCGGTGATGCGGCCCTGCCCGATGCCTTCGGTAATCGAGGAGCCCTCGGCCTTCAACTCGCCTGTGGTGTAGTAGCTGTAAAGGGCCGCGCCCATCGGATCGGCAAGGCCCATGACGACGTCCCGGCGTTTCGCCTTAATGCCCATAGAGACACCGCCAAGCGTGCCGCCCGTTCCCACCGCGCAAATAAAGCCATCAAGCTTGCCGCCGGTCTGCGCCCAGATTTCCTCTGCTGTTATCCGCATATGGCCGTCACGATTAGCGACATTGTCGAACTGATTCGCCCAGATTGCGCCGCTTGGTTCGGTTTCGGCCAAACTTTCAGCGAGGCGCTTCGAATATTTGACGTAATTATTCTCGTTGCGATAAGGCACGGCCGGAACCTCGACCAGCTCGGCGCCGAGCATACGGAGTGTGTCTTTCTTCTCCTGCGACTGAGTCTCCGGGATCACGATCACCGTGCGAAACCCGAGCGCATTGGCAACGACGGCCAGCCCGATCCCGGTATTGCCGGCTGTGCCTTCGACGATAACGCCGCCCGGCTTCAGCTGGCCTTTGGCAACCGCATCCTGAATGATGAAAAGGCCCGCGCGATCTTTCACGGACTGTCCCGGATTTAAAAATTCGGCCTTGCCCAGAATCTCGCAGCCGGTTTCTTCCGAGGCGGCTTTTAAGCGGATTAACGGCGTGTTGCCTATTGTTTCCAGAACGGATGATGCTATCTCCATTCCGTAACGCTCCTTGTTGTTGATTTGCTTCGCTTGGCCGGTAAGCCATTTGATGCATACCTAAATCATTTATTATGTAGCCGCAGCGAAAAACGCTGTGTTATAGACCGGGCCACGTTACTGGCGCAGGCCTTTGCGGGCGTGGCGGAATTGGTAGACGCGCTGGATTTAGGTTCCAGTGACGAAAGTCGTGGGGGTTCAAGTCCCTCCGCCCGCACCAAGCCTCCTGGCGCTGATTCACGGAAAGCTTAATCCAAACGAATCATATTTCGGAAGTTAGAATTCTCATGCAAGTCACAGAAACCCTCTCGGAAGGCCTGAAGCGCGAATTGAAAGTTGTCATCGGCTCCGATGAGCTTAATGAGCGTTTGAAAACCAAACTCGACGACCTGAAGGACAAGGTCAAACTGCCGGGCTTTCGTCCCGGCAAAGTCCCGGTCAGTCATTTGAAGAAGGTTTATGGCCGCTCGGTCATGAGCGAGGTGGTCGAGCAGGCGGTTTCGGAAACGACCTCGAAAGCGCTGTCGGACCGGAACGAACGTCCGGCCTTTCAGCCCGATATCAAACTTCCCGAGGATCAAGGCACGGTTGAAAAGGTCGTCGCCGGCGACCACGATCTCGAATTCACGATGTCTTTTGAGGTCTTGCCGAAGATCGAGCTGGCCGATCTGAAACAGATTAAGCTGGAACGCCCCCATGCGGAGGTGACCGATAAGGAGGTCGATCAGGCGTTGGACCGGATTTGTCAGGCTAATGTGGTGTATGAGGCCAAAGACGGTGCGGGCGAGGATGGCGATCAGCTCACTATGGATTTTCTGGGCAAGATCGACGGTGAACCTTTTGGAGGCGGAAAAGGCGAGGACGTGAATATTGTCCTTGGCCGCGGCGGTTTCATTCCCGGCTTCGAAGATGGCCTCAAAGGCCTGAAAGCGGGCGATGAAAAGACGATCAAAGCGACATTTCCGGAGAATTATCAGGCTGCGCATCTGGCTGGAAAAGAGGCGGAGTTTGATGTGACCGTGAAGGAGGTGGCAGCGCCTCACAAACCGGAAGCGGACGACGAACTGGCCAAGACGCTCGGTCTTGAATCGCTGACCAAGCTTAAGGACGTTGTGCGCGAGCAGATCAGCAAAGACTACGGACAAGCCTCAAGGCAAAAAGCAAAGCGTGCGCTTCTTGATGCCCTCAACGAAGCGCATCGTTTCGATTTGCCCGAATCGCTGGTGAAAAACGAGTTCGATTCGATCTGGAAAGACGTCACCGGGCAGCTTGAGCGCTCAGAGAAAACCTTTGAGGACGAAGGCACAACCGAGGAAAAAGCGCGTCAGGAATATCAGGAGATGGCTGAGCGCCGGGTGCGGCTCGGTCTTGTTCTGTCCGAAATCGGCACGAGCAATGAGATTTCAGTAACCGATGAAGAAGTCCGGCGCGCCGTGATGCAGCGTGCGCAGCAATTTCCCGGCCAGGAACGGCAGGTCGTAAATTACTTTACGAATAATCCGGATGCCCAGCTTGAGCTGCGCATGCCGATCTTTGAAGACAAGGTTGTCGATTTTGCCCTCGAGCTGGCCGATGTAACGGATAAGGAAGTGACCCCGGAGGAGCTTTTTGCCCCCGATGAGGACGATCACGAGCATGATCATGAACACGGGCCCGATTGCGATCACGACCACGATCATAAACATGGCTAATGCGAGGCCCGGCAGCCATTTCCATTTTGCAGCAGGCCCGGAACGAACTTCTGGATTCTCAAATCACACTAGGAGAATCAAAGTGCGAGTGTCCCTTGAGATTCCGAAGTTTGCTAGGGAAAGTGCTGCAAGAAGGAGGCGAACTTCGGAGTCGGGACACTCGGATGAAAGTTCGCCGCGATAATTTTTTGTAGAAAACGAAATTGTGATCAGCCGGATTGATGCCGTGCTCCGGTGAGATTTTGCCCGCGCGACATATATAAGACGTGTTAGCCGCGCCGCATTTGCTCAAAAAAATAGCTTGGCTAGGTTTGGTTAACGCGAATCACTCATCCTGCCGGATAAATTTTTGAAAGTCGTCCTTCAAATACGGAGCGAAATATGCGGGACCCAATCGAGCAATATATGGCGCTGGTACCGATGGTTGTCGAACAGACGAATCGCGGCGAGCGTGCCTATGATATCTTTTCGCGCCTTCTCAAAGAGCGGATTATCTTTGTGACAGGGCCGATTGAGGACCAAATGGCCTCGCTCGTCGTTGCCCAGCTTCTCTATGCCGAGGCTGAAAATCCCAAAAAAGAAATCGCCATGTATATCAATTCGCCCGGCGGCGTCGTGACCTCCGGCATGGCGGTTTACGATACGATGCAATTTATCCGCCCGCCCGTCGCCACGCTCTGCGTCGGACAGGCTGCGTCAATGGGCTCCTTATTGCTATGCGCGGGCGAACCGGGCATGCGCTACGCTTTGCCGCATTCGCGGATCATGGTGCACCAGCCCTCTGGCGGTTTTCAGGGCCAGGCGAGCGATATCGAGCGTCACGCCAAGGAAATTCTCTCGATTCGTCAAAGACTCAACGAGGTTTACGCAAAACATACGGGTCAGCCCGTACAGGTGATTGCGGATGCCCTTGAGCGCGACAATTTCATGACGTCCGATGCGGCACAGGACTTCGGGCTGATTGACGAGGTCCTATCGAAACGGACCGTGCCCGAAGAAGGCAAATAGGAAGGGCTCGGGACGGCTTGACTAATCGGGCGAATGGTGCGGAGAATAGAAAGAGGCTGGTTAGGAATTTGGTAGCCGTATTTTTAACCTTTTCGCCAGCCAATACCTTCAAGATTGATTGGAGGTAAAAAAAGATTTTAGGCCGGGATTCGGCTTTGTGAGTCTTTAGGAGTGCGTGTTTGTTTTTGAAGTGTTCCGATACGATTTTTCCGTCCATAGCCCGCCGGACTCGGCCCAGATTTCGGCAAATGCCCATAATTAGAAAAATCTTGATGATTCCTCGAATAGCATACATGCCTGGTCGCCGTGCGCCTACCCGTGGACGGCACACAAAAAGGAGCCATTAGCGTGACGGCAAACCGTGTGAGCTGGGCAATATCCACCGGAAAGACTGAGGTAAGCGAATGAGCAAGGCGAGCGGCAACGATACCAAGAATACTCTCTACTGCTCCTTTTGTGGCAAAAGCCAGCATGAGGTGCGCAAGCTCATCGCCGGTCCGACCGTATTCATCTGCGATGAATGCGTCGAGCTTTGCATGGATATCATTCGCGAGGAAAATAAAAATTCCTACGTTAAATCACGCGACGGCGTGCCGACGCCATCGGAGATTTGCACCATTCTTGACGACTATGTGATCGGCCAGAATCATGCCAAAAAAGTGCTCTCCGTCGCCGTCCATAATCATTACAAGCGTATTAATCACGCCAGCAAGAACAATGATGTCGAGCTTGCCAAGTCGAACATTCTGTTGGTTGGCCCCACGGGTTGCGGCAAGACGCTGCTCGCTCAGACGCTCGCCCGCATTCTCGATGTGCCCTTCACCATGGCCGACGCCACGACCCTGACTGAGGCCGGCTATGTTGGCGAGGACGTCGAGAACATTATCCTGAAGCTGCTTCAGTCCGCCGATTACAATGTCGAGCGCGCGCAGCGCGGGATCG
>CAZMAC010000155.1:0-7304 GCA_964564085.1 uncultured Hyphomicrobiaceae bacterium | reverse complement strand
ATTACTTTGCGTGGGGGTTTGTTTGCGGGGCCGGCGTTTGCTTTTACTGTTTAACCTGGGGGTGCCCCTTTAGCGGCCGCCACATTTTTTACGCTGACTCTTAGTCAAATACGGTGTTCGCGCCTTTAAGCGCAGCGTCTTGAACTTCCTTACGCTTTTCGTCGGCGAGTGGAACAAGACCGCGATCCGTCAGATAGCCGCCTTTGCCCATGGCTTCTTCGCTGACATACTCCGTGATGAAATCCTTCAGGCCAGGAATGACACCGCGGTGAGCGTTTTTGATGTAGAAGAACAGCGGGCGGGAAATGCCATAAGAGCCATCAGCAATGGTCGACTCGGAAGGCTCGACACCACCGACTTTGACCGGCTGCAGCTTATCCTGATTTTCGAACAGGAAGGAGTAGCCGAAGATGCCGTAAGCATTTGGGTCGGACTCAAGGCGCTGAACGATCAGGTTGTCGTTTTCACCTGCTTCGATGAAAGGTCCGTCCTGGCGCATGGCACCGCATTCTTTAGCGGCTTTTTTGTCTTTTTTGAAATACTCAAGCTCTTCACAGCCTTCTTCCATGACCAGCTCGACGAAAGCGTCGCGTGTGCCGGAGGTTGGGGGCGGGCCGTAAACAGTGATTTCAACGTCAGGAAGATTGGAGTCGATATCGCTCCACTTCTTATTCGGGTTATCGACAAGCTTGCCATCGGCTGGAACTTTAGCAGCAAGAGCCTGGTAAAGCTGCGGCTTGCTGATGTCGAAAGCGTTACCTTTACGGGAAACGGCGACGGACAGGCCATCGTAACCGATCAGAACTTCCGTGACGCTATCGACGCCATTGCCTTTGCAAAGCTCTTTTTCGGAGCTCTTGATGGCGCGGGATGCACCCGTCAGATCTGGGTGTTCTTCGCCGATACCGGCGCAGAAAATCTTCATGCCGCCTCCGGTTCCGGTGGACTCAACCACAGGAGCCGATTTGCCGGTCTTGTTGGCAAATTCTTCAGCAACAGCCTGAGTGTATGGGAAAACGGTCGAAGACCCGACGATCTTGATCTGATCGCGGGCAAAAGCGGAGCTAGCTGCAAACGAGCCGGCTAAAACCGCTGTCGCAGTCAGCGTGATAAAACGTGTTTTCACTAATGCTCTCCTTGAATTTTTTGCGCGTGAGAGGGAGAACGAATGTGTAAAACGCCCTCCGCGACGGACATTAACAATTGCGCAACTTTATTTTTATGACAGTTGGATAAAGTTATTATGACAATTTAACTGTTTGTTTTTTATGCGTAAATTCGTTGATAAAGGGTGTTGCGGCGGGAAGGAGGTGTTAAAGCGCGTGACCGATCTTTTCACAGCTTAGTTTTTTGAGGAAACTTCGCTTAAAACGATGCTGAAAACCGATCCCTTGCCGATTTCGGATGCAATTTTAAGATCGCCGCGATGGCGGGCAACAACGTGCTTCACGATCGCAAGGCCAAGCCCCGTACCGGATTTTTCGCCCCCATTATCGTTGGCCCGATAAAAACGTTCCGTAAGACGGGGGAGATGTTTTTCATCAATGCCTTCCCCATCATCGCGCACGGTCAGCCGAAGTTTGCTCTCCGCCCCGCTATTGTCCTTGTCGATGCTCAGCCAGACATTGCCGCCATGCCGGCCATATTTGATGCTGTTTTCGACAAGGTTTGCAATGACCTGGCCAAGTTCGTCCCGATCACCGAGAACCCATGCAGAATTGGTGTTCTTGTGAAAGTGGAAATGAATACCGGATTGCTCGGCAAATGGTTTCAGGTCGGCAAGAACATATTCGGCGACATCGATCAGATCGACACGGGTCTGCGGCCTCAGATGAGCCCGCATCTCGATACGGCTGAGAGACAGGAGATTATCGATCAGCCTGGCCATGCGCTGTGCCTGGCGCGCCATGATTTCAAGGAAATTTTCTCTAGCGGCATGATCGTGACGGGCCGCGCCCTGAAGCGTCTCAATGAACCCGATAAGCGAAGCAAGCGGGGTGCGCAATTCGTGGCTCGCATTCGCGACAAAATCCGTTCGCAATTGGTCCAGCTGTTCCTGTTCGGTCAGATCGCGCAAATGCAGCATGATAGCAGGTGAATGTTCGCCGGGCGTGCCATGCCGCTGCCCGATCCAGCTGATCGTCGCTTCCATATGACGTTCGATAGGAACGCGCTGCTCATAAGGAACCAATTGTCTTGCGCGCATCGTCCCATGGGCGCCGGCCACAGCCTGGAGAACGCCCGGATCGCGAATGAAACCGGAAATATGGTTGTCGGGGGATAAGTTTGGCCAGAGATCTGTGGCCAGTTCGTTGAACCGCATAATGCGGCCCTGCGCATCCAGCAGGATCACGGGCGAGGGCAGGCCTTCAAGCATTCCGGCCAGGATCTCTCGTTCCCGAATGCGGTCGCTTTCACGCAAATTGAGATTTATGGGCCTGGTGCCCCCCTCACGCGGAAGCATAGCTGCACCGGCAACAACAGATACCGCGACTAAAGAGGCCGGCAAGAGCGGCAAACCGTAGATCGCAACGAAAATGAAAATAATGACCACGGCGAGCGCGATCAGCCAGCGGCGGAGATAAACACGCTGAATCATGCGCGTCAGCAACGCTTCCGTGGGCGGAGGAAGCTCAAGAGGAACAACCTCCTCAACGTAGCGTATAAGAGATCTCTTGCGATCCTGCGGATGATCAACCATTGAAAGCGCAATTTGTCGGATTGTTTCGCCGCGAGCAGCTAAGGCCTTCAACCTGAACTGGCTTTATGTTTGTTACACTATCATAGCAATGCGACAGTTTTTTCACATCGACCGTGAAGGAATTACGTTTGGGGGACGTCGTAGGCGGTCCTGTCAATCCCTGCTCAACCCACGTTCGTCCAGATCTTGCAAATAGTCCTGCCAAAGCTGGTCATGATCCCGGGCAAGCTCGTGAAGGTAAATCCACGAATAAAGGCCGGTGCTGTGCCCGTCATTGAAGGTGATGCGAATCGCATAATGACCGATCGGCTCGATTTGGGAAATCTTTACATTCCGCTTGCCGCCGATAATCTTTCTCTCGTCAGGGCTGTGGCCTTTGACTTCAGCGCTCGGGCTTTGAACCCTTAGGTATTCTGCCGTAAAGACGACAGCGCTTCCATCGCTAAATGTAACATGCAATTCGCTTTTTTCCGGAGTCAGGCGAATTTCAGTGGGTGACGGCGTTTGCTTGTCGATCATGACTTGCCTTCGGTTGTGGCGCTAAGCATAATTTTAACCGCCCATCTTGTAAGTGTTGTGTGCAGGCTCAAGCCTGAATGTCAGTCAAGGTTGTTTTTCATGCCGCCGATCCAGCTATCGCGCAGCGAGCGTTCGTCTCTTCGCAAACTATCCAGCAAGCCTCGTCATATCGGTGACATTCCCGCCGATCATCAGGAAAAACTGATCAATTGCGACCTGATAATCAAAAGAGTTCTTCTGCTATATATTACGCCTCTCGGGCAAATTGAACTTTTGCGTCAGCGTTTCCGCGATATCAAACCCGCCAAGCCGATCCAACAGAGATTGCTGCCTCCCTTCCGGCACATACCTTTGCTGACGCGATCAACCGATCTCAATTTGAAATTAATCGGACAGGCCCGAAATTGAACGCTTTAAAGGCGATTTTAGCAATTTACTGTGGGGCGCGGTGGAAGATTTCGCTAGGGCGTAAAATGCGAAAATCAGATTTTTCGACCTTATTGCAGTTTTTTAAAGATATGTAACCGTGAGATTTATATGATCGTTAAACAGGGACGATAAAAGCAAATCCAGATAGCGCCAAATGGAGACGATGATGAAAGCCGCAAGCGCGTTGATTTTAATTTTTGGACTGGCTCTGACATCGGCTGACGCATCCGCTGGCGGTGGTTCGCGCAGCTCGCAAGGGGAAGTGACGAACGATGCGCTGGCAAGACGGGCGCCCGAAGTTCGGGGCTTCGTGTTTCGCCCTGGCGGCCATCGGTACGAATTTGAGTATGAACCCTATCTCCGCCGCAACGGGGCCTATGGGAATTATCCGCAATTCGATCCGCGGAATTTTCGGGAACGCGCTTTGAGCGACCCCCGGTTCGATACGACGAGCCCGTCTGCCTTTTAGGTGGAATAACCGGCGATCGGATCTGCGGTCTTACAGCGTAGCGACTGGCGCGCGTCGCCGGTGCGCCTGCGATCAATGAAAATGAGCAATGCGCAGGCTATTGAGCGCGGAAGTCAGGTTCGAACCTCGATGAAGGGGCAAGTCACTGTGTTTAGAACAACGCGCGTCCAATCGGACGCGGACAGTTGCTCTAACTGTTTAAAAACAGATCAACTTTTCTGCGTTTTGGTGATTCCACCTCAACGCAGGTTGATCTAGTTCTCGTGATTCTCGTTGCGACGCTTTTGCAGAATGGCGAATTCTCCCTTGCATGTTACGTGTGAGGTCTTATATCGATTGAAATAGCGGACGCGTGATTGAAAAACCTCAGTCCACCATTAAGTTCGGTGTAGCTCAGGTCCAGGTTTGACAACCGGAACTTGTTCTTTCATGGTCCAACCCAAACGCGGCGCCCGCGCATTTTAAGAAACCTTCACACTAACATTGAATAGTTCGACAGCTCAGTTGCTGCGAACATGTGGACATGACATTCAAACACTTAGGTCTCAGCCAAAAGACTCTGGACGCTATTTCTGCTGCCGGTTTCGAAACACCCACGCCCATTCAAAATGAGGCAATTCCGGCCGCGAATGAGGGGCGTGACGTCGTCGGCATTGCGCAGACGGGAACAGGGAAAACCGCGTCCTTCGTTCTCCCGATGCTGACGAAGCTCGAGTCCGGTCGAGCCCGGGCGCGCATGCCGCGTTCCCTTATCTTGGAGCCGACGCGAGAACTCGCCGCACAGGTTGCTGAAAGCTTCGACCAGCTTGGTGCGAATCACAAGCTCAATATGGCGCTATTGATCGGGGGCGTTTCCTTCGATGAACAGTTCCGTAAGCTGGACCGGGGCGTTGATGTGCTCATTGCAACGCCGGGACGGCTGATGGACCATTTCGCCCGGGGCAAGCTCTTATTGTCGGGTGTTGAGATTCTGGTTATCGACGAAGCCGACCGGATGCTCGACATGGGGTTCATCCCCGACATAGAAAAGATTTGCGGCATGCTGCCGGTATCGCGCCAGACGCTGTTTTTCTCCGCGACGATGCCGAAAGAAGTCAAAAAACTCGCCGACAAATTTCTAAACACTCCGAAGCGTATCGAAGTTTCTCCTCCCAGTTCCACAGCCAAAACGATCATACAGAAACTAAAGCTGGTGCCATCCGACAGCCCGTCCAAGCGCCAGGCTCTTCGTGATCTGATTGACGGATCTGGAGTTAAAAACGCGATCATCTTTTGCAACCGCAAGCGTGACGTTGGGATTCTCCATAAGTCGCTCGTTAAACATGGATACAATGCGGGTGCGCTTCATGGAGACATGGAACAGCGCGAACGTACGGCGACGCTCGATGCCTTTCGGCGGGGAGATATCGCCCTTTTGGCAGCCAGCGATGTCGCCGCGCGCGGCCTCGATATTCCCGATGTCAGTCACATCTTCAATTTCGACGTTCCCGTAACGCCGGAAGATTATGTCCATCGCATTGGTCGAACGGGCCGTGCGGGGCGGGAAGGCTTTGCGGCGATGCTCGTGACACCTGGGGATATGGATGCAGTCCGCTCCATCGAAAAGCTTTGCAAACAAAAGATTGACTGGCTCGGCGGCGAACCGTCACCGGAAGAGGTGGAAGAAAATCAGAAGACCAGAAGGCGCGGTGGACGGCAAAGACGGTCGAGTGACAGGACGCAGCCCGCGCGCAACCGCCGGCCGGCCGCCAACGCAGAGGCCGCGAATGCAACGAGCTCTTCGAATGCGGCGAATATCAAGGGGCCGGCAGATCCGCGTCCGCATGACGATGACAAACGCCAACGCCCCACTCGAACAAAACCATCCCGCCGGCAGGCTGATCGCGAACCGGAGGTTGTCGGCCTGGGAGATCATGTGCCTGCATTCCTGCTGACGCCGATCAAACGGTCTCGCTAAAGCAATTTCCGGAAAAAACATGTTGGTGTAACGCGTTGGATGGACATCGCTTTTCCATCCCAACAAGCGACGTTGCCAATAGCAGCGCCTCTACCAATCCCAGCACGACGCGCTGGACCTTGCCCAATAAGGCCCATCGCAACCGCAATAGCAGTCCTCACCCTCACAATCATATGGATCGCGATAAACCGAGGAGGCCCTGTAACGGTAGCCTGCCGTCTTGACGTAGGGCGTGCTGACATTGCGATGCCGGTCTTTGGATGAAAACCGCTTAACGGTCTGCTGCGGCGGCTTCCGTCTTGTGTACTCATAAATTGGATTTTGATTATCGGTCGGACCGATCCGGTCGACGACTTTTACGAAAGGCTTGGCATCTTCTTTAGCGGCCGTATCCTTTGGCAACGGTACAGCTTCTTCACGTGACGGCGCAGCTTGTTCGGGCGGCGTCTCTACCTGTTCGGTCGTTGGTGCATTTGGCCCCTCGGCAACATTCCTTTGCGCCTGTGGGAAGAAGATGAACATGATTACCACTAGCAGAGCTAGGATAATCATGGCTGCCAGAATCCTTTCTATAATTTCCAGCACGATCAGAGCTTTCCTCTAGAGCCGACACTCCGATTGAATCGGAGTGTCGGCTCTCATCTCACGTTTTATCGCGCTTTCCGAGAGGCGAACCCGGTATCCGCCCCGTTTTCACGGGGCCATGCTTCGCCTGAAAGCGCTCTAGAGCAAGGCGCGTCCAAATGGCCGCGGACAGTTGCTCTAAAGTTTTAAATGGATCAACTTTTCAACCTTCAGATACTCCCATTTGAAGGTCGGTTGATCTAGCATCGCCAATCCTTCTATAACGCCAAATTCCCAGCAACAAAGCTTCATCGTGACCAATGCCGGGCGGCCCGAGCCTATATTATGTAAGGGATGATTGGCGACGTCTCGAATTTTATTAAAAATAGATTAAGAACCGCATCCACCATAGCATTGCGTGCAAAGGTGAGAAGCCATTTTTACAGGATAGGTAAAGCCCTGAATCGATCGAGTGCTATCGAAATCCGGCTCTAACCCATTGTTTCTCAGGTATATTAGAGATAGGACCGGTGTCGCTTGCCGGCCCTGCTTTCAAGATCAATTATCGAGTCGTGTTGCAATCAGGTCGAGCTTGAGCTTGACACGGTCTCCGATCGTCAGCCCCGACACGGGGCCATCCGGCCCAAGGCCGAAATCCCGGCGAT
>CAZMAC010000154.1:0-7335 GCA_964564085.1 uncultured Hyphomicrobiaceae bacterium | reverse complement strand
TCAAAGACGCCTCAACTGGCTTACGATTACACGGCCAAGGGCAATCTTGTCGCCGTCATTTCCAACGGCACGGCAATTCTTGGGCTCGGCAATTTGGGCGCACTGGCGTCAAAGCCGGTCATGGAAGGCAAATCCGTCCTGTTCAAGCGTTTCGCCGATGTCGACTCCATCGACCTGGAAGTGGGTACGGAGGATGTTGACGCCTTCATCAATGCGGTGCGCTATCTCGGCCCGTCTTTCGGCGGCATCAATCTTGAAGATATCAAAGCGCCCGACTGCTTCATCATCGAGCAGCAGCTCCGCGAAATGATGGATATTCCCGTCTTCCACGACGATCAGCACGGCACGGCGATCATCGCGCTTGCAGGGCTGATCAACGCGCTTGAGTTGACCGGTCGCGACATTCGCGATGTCAGATTCGTCTGCAACGGCGCGGGCTCGGCGGGCATCGCCTGTCTGGAACTGGTCAAGGCGATGGGCCTGCCGAATGAGAATGCGATTTTGTGCGACTCGCGCGGCGTTATTTACAAAGGCCGCGAACAGGGCATGAACCAGTGGAAGTCGGCCCATGCCGTCGATACGCCCGCGCGGACTCTGGCGGAGGCGATCGAAGGCGCGGATGTGTTCTTTGGTGTCTCTGTGGCCGGCGCCCAGACGCGAGACATGGTCGCCAGCATGGCTGATAAGCCGATTATCTTTGCGATGGCCAATCCCGATCCGGAGATTACGCCGGAGGAAGTCGACGCGATTCGCGAAGATGCCATCATGGCGACGGGCCGTTCCGACTATCCGAATCAGGTCAACAATGTGCTCGGCTTTCCCTACATCTTCCGGGGCGCGCTCGACGTCCAGGCCTCGACCATCAACGACGCGATGAAGATCGCTGCGGCCGAAGCGCTCGCAGCGCTTGCACGTGAGGACGTCCCTGATAAGGTTGCGGCCGCCTATCAAGGGCGTCATTTGCGCTACGGACCCGATTACATTATCCCGGCCCCCTTCGATCCGCGTCTGATCAGCCGTATCCCGATCGCGGTGGCGCAAGCCGCGATGGACTCCGGTGTCGCGCGTAAGCCCATTGTAGATATGGATGCTTACGAAGCCCGTCTGGATGCGCGTCTCGATCCGGCTGCGGCTTTTCTTCACTCGATTTTTGCCCATGTGAAGCAGGAACCGAAACGGGTCGTGTTCGCCGAAGGCGAAGAGGAGCAAGTCGTCCGGGCGGCGAATTCTTTCCAGAATGGGGGCCTTGGTACCCCGATCCTCGTTGGCCGGGAAGATCAAATCAAGGATGCGTTCCGCTCAAGCGGCCTCAATCACCGCGACGGCATTGAGATACAAAATGCAAGGCTGTCCAAGCAGAACCACGAATATGCCGAATTTCTCTATGCGCGGCTGCAACGTAAAGGCTTCCTGTTCCGCGACTGTCAGCGCATGGTGAACACCGACCGGAATATCTTTGCGGCTTGCATGGTCGCCTGCGGTCACGCCGATGCGATCGTGACAGGCACGACCCGCAACTGGTCGACGGCCTATTCCGATATCTGCCATGTGCTCGATCCAAAGCCCGCGCATACGGTTATTGGTGTTTCGCTGGTGATTTCGCGCGGGCGCAGCGTTCTGGTGGCGGACACATCGGTCCATGATATGCCGGATGCCGAGCAGCTCGCCAATATCGCCGTCGAGGCCGCGCGCGTTGCCCAGCGGCTCGGTTTTGAACCGCGCGTTGCGATGTTGGCCTATTCCACATTCGGCCATCCGCGTGGGGAGCGTTCGGAGCGCGTGGCCGAGGCCGTGCGGCTGCTGGACCGGCGCGGCGTCGATTTCGAATATGACGGCGAGATGGGCGTGGATGTGGCGCTGAACAGCGACGCGATGGCGCTCTACCCCTTCTGCCGTCTGTCGGATACGGCGAATGTGCTCGTCATGCCCGCGTTCCATTCCGCCAGCATTTCGACCAAGATGCTGCAGGAACTTGGCGGCGGGACGGTGATCGGTCCGCTTCTGGTCGGCATGGGCAAGCCGGTTCAGATCGCCTCGCTCGGCGCAACGGATAGCGACCTTGTGAATATGGCGGCTTTAGCGGCCTACGATATATCCGGCTGAGATGCATCCGACTGAAAGCACAGGCGCGTGATACGGCCTGCGGATCGGGGGCTTACCGATGATGCCGGGTGAGCAAAGCATGCACTTTCGACCGTTCATCCGCTCGGCGCGTTATTAAGACGCCGGTCAGTGGCAAGTCGAGATCACAGGATCTGGCTCAGAAACTCCTTGGTCCGGGGGTCTTTTGCCTCGGTGAAGAACGTTCGGGGCGGGCCATGTTCGACAATGATGCCGCGATCCGTGAAGTATATATGGTCGGCAATTTCGCGCGCAAATCCCATCTCATGGGTAACGAGGATGCAGGTCATGCCCTCCTCGGCCAGATCCTTGATCGTGTTCAGCACTTCCTTGACAGTTTCCGGATCGAGCGCCGCGGTAACCTCGTCAAACAGCATGATATCAGGGCCCATGGCCAGCGAGCGGGCGATTGCAACGCGCTGCTGCTGCCCGCCGGATAACTCGCCCGGATAACCATTCTCCTTACCCTCCAGGCGAACCTTCTTGACCAGCGCCCGAGCGCGCGCCTCGACCTCCGACGAGTTTTGCTTCAAGACGAGCAGCGGCGCCATCATGATGTTTTCAAGCGCGGTTTTGTGAGGAAACAGATTATATTGCTGAAAGACGATTCCGACCTTTTTGCGTAGCTCCAACTTATCGAGATTGGGATCGTTGACTTCCAGGCCCTCGACCAGGATCGAGCCCTCATCGATGGGATTGAGCGCATTGATACACCGGATCGCCGTCGACTTTCCCGAGCCGGACGGACCGATGATGCAGATAACCTCGCCCTTCATGACATCGAACGAGATCCCGTTGAGGACCTTCAAATCGCCGAACGATTTGTGGATATTCTTGACACTGACCATCGGTTGATCGGGTGTCCAACTCATGGGGCCTATCCTTTGACAGCGAATTTCTTTTCCAGATAAACGGTCCAGCGGGCGATCGGATAACAGTAGATGAAGAACCAGAACAGGATCATCGAATAGAGCGGCAGCAGCAGATCGGTGCGCCCGCCTTCCGCTGCCAGAACTTGTCCTGCGAGCGTCATGACTTCGGAGACCCCGACAATCGATGCCAGAACCGTCGCCATAGTGAGGATGGCGTAAAGGTTCATCCATGGCGGCGTCATGCGCTTGACGCATTGCGGAAGAATGATCCGCCACAAGGTCTGCCGGCGCGAAAACGCTAAAGACTCAGCGGCTTCCCACTGGCCGCTTGGTAATGAGTTGACCGCGCCGCGAACGATCTCCGATACGTTGGCCATCACCGGCAGGGCGAGGCCAAAGGTCGCTTTGAGCCAGTCCGGCAGGGGTATTGTCAGGCCAAGGATTTCGATTTCGAATGGCAGGAGAAGCATGCAGAAAAACAGCAGAACCAGCCAGGGCGAATTCCGAAAAAACTGTGTGACCAGATAGGATGATCGCCGGACAAGCGCCGATTGCGAAATCTGGCCAAGCCCCAGGGCAGCGCCTGAGACGGTCCCTATGGCCATCGCCATAACGGAAATGACGATGTTGAAAACAAAGCCGCCGAGCAGAAGCGGAGACCATTTCAAGAGGACGGACCAGACCGTTTCTGGCGAGGCGCTGCTTTGCGCGATCGCGGCCGTGGATGAGATGACGAAGATACCGGCGATCCAGAGGCCGTGACGGGCACGCAGTCTGAAAGGTCCGGAGCCTTCATTCCATGCCGCATCGGGGCGGCGCACCGGCAGGAGCACAGCGAGCCTTGCGGCTTGCGGCGGTGAGGCTTGCGACAAATCCTGGTCCGCGCGTTCGCTCATGTACCGAATCCTGGAATTTTGAGCTTCCGTTCCCACGCATTCATGGCCGAGACCAGGACGCCGACCAGCAGCACATAGGCGATGAGCAGGAGGATCATCATCTCAAGCACATTGACATTATCGGACCAGATCTGATTTGCGACATAGAGCATTTCCGGCACGGCAATGGCGTAGGCGAGCGTCGTCGTCTTCACAAGATTGACGAGGTTGTTGTTGAGGGCGGGAAGCGAAACGCGCAGAGCCAGCGGCAGCATCACATAGCGGTAAGTCTGCAGGCGGGAGAAGCCGAGCGAGTCCGCGGCTTCGACCGTTGAGCGCGGGACCGCCTCGATGCCGGAGCGGAAAATCTCCACATTGAATGCGCCGGCAAAGAATGACAGCGAAATCACAGCCCAGGCGAAGCTGCCAAGCATCGGAGCCTCCGCCCCATAGCTTGTCGTCACTTTCGGAAGCAGGGTGCTGACAGCGAAATAGAAAAAATAAAGCTGAACGAGCGGCGGGGTGTTGCGAAAAAACTGAATATAGCCACCGACGATCCGGCGTACCCATTTATAGGGCGAACCCTGCAGCCAAGCGCCGACCACGCCGATGATGATCGAAAAAAACAGGCAGACCACGGACAGCCAGATCGTGGTAAAGAACCCTGCAAGCATACGCTGGCGGTCATAGCTGTCGTAGAGAAAGGGGAGATTTATGCCGGTCTCGTCATAGAGCCATCGGAACCATTCGAAGAAACCCTCCAAGCGTCCCCCCTATCGAAAATAGCCAGTTCGTCCAGGAACATAGTATACAACTTCAACCGATAATGGCAGGCACGGCAAGCCCGCCACTATCGCAGCCAAGCGGTTTACTTGAATTTCTCATGCATGGCTTTGGCGAATGGCGTATTTGCAACACCCCATTTCGTCTCCAGCTCAAGGATTCGGCCGGTCTTGTGCCAGTCCTTGATCATCCCGGACATGAACTCGGCAAACTTGTCTTCGCCAAGTCTGACAGCCAGGCCCCACGGCGCGTCGTCGATGGTGGGCAGCGGCATCTCGTAATCCGCCCATTCCTCTTCCTTCAATGTCGCAACCAGTGAGGAATCGTCATAAACGAATGCGACGCAGTTGCCCGCTTTCAAAGCTGTGCGCGCCTCCGCGGTGCCTTTGAACGCGACGATCTTTGCGCCGAATTCCGCACCCGTCTTCTTATTGTAGAACGCGCCCTGAATGCCGCAGACGGGTTTATCGCGCAGATCTTCCCATTCCTTGAAACCGTATTTCTTCGGCGCCATGACGTTCGTGCCGGACGAATAGTAATTCGGCTCCACGATCTGAACGACTTTCCGGCGATCCGGCTTGTCGGTCATCGTCGCGATCATCAGATCGATCTTGCCCTGTTCGAGAAACTGCATCCGGTTGGAGCTGACAACAGGGGTCAATTCGACCTTCACGCCCAGCTTTTCGGCAACCTCGGTCGCCAGTTCCGGCTCAATGCCGACAATCTCGCCCGACGGATCGCGAAATCCGTATGGCTTATAATCGGCCTTTACGCCAACTTTCAGCACACCGGCTTCCTTAATGTCGTCCATGACATCGGCAGCCGCAGGGGCGGCGAAACCGATCGTCAGCGCCGCGGCGGCAATCATCAAGGTTTTGGATAGTTTTTCTCGCATAACCTTCTCCCAAATCGTTGAAACGCGTCAATGGCAGTATTTGTAAATCTGTCTGATCACGGGCTGCCACTCCCGTAATTCGAGCTGCCGTTCGTGCAGGCTCATCTTTAGAGCCTGTTGCAATGCCCCGATTTTTAGAGCCTCCGCTCCGATTGAATCAGAGCGTCGGCTCTAATCTAATGCCTTGTCGCGCTTTCCGAGCGGCGAACCGGTATCCACTTCGCCTGAAAGCGCTCTAGCCTCATGCCTCACCCCACATTTCGTCAAAGCGCCGGCCAATATCCTCAGCCGCTTGAATGCGGTCTGCAACTTTGTTTCCCCCGCGCCGAATAATCATACCCATAAGTCCTTCAAGAAGCACGAGTGTTACGACATGTGACGGGAAGAATTGGGGACTCTCAGTTTCAACGAGAAAACAGAAATCTGCAACGCTCGAAGCGGGTGAGCTGTAGCTATCTGTTATTACGATCGAGGTCGCGCCTGCCTGGCGGGCAAATCTGGCGGCTTTGATACATGCGGTCGCATAAGGGTTCAGGCTGAGGATGACAACGACATCGCCGGGGCCCAGACGCGCCAGCCGCGGAGACCATGCCCCGCCATCCGCGCCGACCACGTTCCAATTGTCGAATGCCAGCTGTCCCATGCGCGCAAAATAGTTCATCATCGCAAGCGTACTGAGCGCGCCAACTAGCAGGACCTTCCGTGCACCAACGATCATATCGGCTGCTTTGCGCAGCTCTTTCAGATCGATTGTTTCCATCAGCTTTTGTATGTTTGAGATGGCGGATTTTCCCTGCGCCAGGATGATTCCCGATGGCGCAGGAGGGTCATTTTCTGTCGAAAGCTTGATGAGCGTCGTCGCTTTGCTGGCAAGGGTCTTATTGCGGCGCTTCAGATCCTGCCGGCAGATTTCACGTAGCTCTTCATAATTCTCGCAGTCAAGCGCGCGGGCGAGCCGCGATAGTGTTGCTGGCGATATGCCGGAAAGCTTCGCTGTGTGGCGCAGTGAGCGAGTTGCGATATCATCGGAATGCGAAATGACATAGTCAGCGGCTTTACGAAGCTTCGGGCTCAGTTCGTCGAGTCTGGAACGGACATGGTCCTCTATGGAGTTCGAAAACGCCAAGATCGCTGCTTCCTTTTCGAGGCGCAGACACGCGAAAAAATGAAACGTTTGAATTGCACCTTGACGGTCAATGAAACATATGTTTCAGCTAAGAGCAAGACGGTTTTAGAGCCTAATCCGCTCCGATTGAATCGGAGCGTCGGCTCTAATTGTTTGTTTTACAGCGCTTTCCGAGCGGCGAACCGGTATCCACTTCGCCTGAAAGCGCTCTAGTTTGTCATTCGTCAAAATCCACGCGATGTCATCCGTGACAGGAACTTCGATGCGCTATTCGGCAGGTGCCCTGGTCCGTAATGCTTTCTCCGGACATCGACATTGGACGCCTGCCTGGCGCGAGCCGGAGCCGAAAAGCAGCTATGACATTGTCATTGTCGGGGGCGGCGGACATGGTCTGGCCACCGCGCATTATCTCGCTCGCAATCACGGGCTGACGAATGTTGCCGTTCTCGACAAAGGCCATCTCGGTAATGGCAATATCGGCCGCAATACGACAATTGTCCGGTCGAATTATCTCTGCCCCGAAAATATTCAGTTCTATGAACATTCGCTCAAGCTCTGGGAAGGGCTTTCGCAGGATCTGAATTATAATGTGATGTTCAGTCCGCGCGGGGCGCTCAATGTTTTTCATACACCTGGCCAGCGCGATGCCGCCATCCGGCGCGG
>CAZMAC010000153.1:5521-7347 GCA_964564085.1 uncultured Hyphomicrobiaceae bacterium | reverse complement strand
CGTTTTTTGTTGGCCTGTGATTGTTCGGAAAAATTAGGATCCGCCTTCCTTATCGTACGCCCATGGCATTAGCCTGACGGATCTTTATTGGAGTCGCTGCACCGCTTCATGTATTTGTTTAAGCATCAGATTTATCCGAAAACCACTTCGCATCCCCACCTTCGTGGGGACATGCTTCTGATTCTGATGCTCTAGCGGAACCTAGACTGGCAATCTTGTCAAGTTCGTCCAGATGATTGCCGTATTCGGTCAAAGCCGAACGCAAACAGATGAGTCCTCAATCTTGAAAACGCGGTATTCAAGCTATTTTTCCATAAAAAAGAGCCGCGTCCTCTGTGACGCGGCTCCTGCTTTATTGCCTAAACATTAGGTCTATTGTGTTGCCGGCGGCTGAGGACCGGCAACGGGCGTGAGCGCGGTCGCATTCAGCTCAGGATAATCCTTCAGCATCATGGCTCCGCCAAGGGGTTTGTTTTGCCCGTAATGGCAGGTTGTACAGTTAAGCTTGGGCGCATCGCCGAGCGGGCCAAGCCTCTTGGTTTGATAGAGTGGCTTCAGCGGCGTTACGTAATTTGCATTGAGATCGCGCACCATGCGGATGCCGTGCCAAGCCGTGACACGCTGCGGCACCTCCCAGCCAATAAATGCCCGGCTGTTGTGACAAAATGTGCAGTTCACTCCAAGTGAGGTCGACATATGGATCATCAGGG
Organism: uncultured Hyphomicrobiaceae bacterium; assembly: GCA_964564085.1. Classification (GTDB taxonomy): domain Bacteria; phylum Pseudomonadota; class Alphaproteobacteria; order Rhizobiales; family Rhodomicrobiaceae; genus JAHQVI01. The sequence continues at coordinate 6,637 of CAZMAC010000153.1, read as the reverse complement.
CATAAGTCCACTCGGCTTTTTTAAGCGATGGCCCCTCTTCGGCAGCCGGCAAAGCCGTCTTTCCAACAACGCGCACATTCGCATCCTGATCGATCTGCTCTGTGAAAGGGTCGCTCGGAAGCGATGTCAAACCGACCATCGCCGCAGGCTTATTCTGTCCTGCCGTGTAGCCGAAAAAGCCTTTCGACGGCTTGTCACCGGGCCCCTCAAACCAAATGGCCGGCGGAACGTTCTGACCACGATGACATGTGTAGCAGGTCACGCCGACCTGTCGAACATGTTTGGTCCAGCTCTGATTGACATTTTTTGTCATTTGGAACATCCGCCGTGCGATAACTTTCATCGGCACGTCTTCGGCCAAATTTTCCAGATTGTGGCAATAGCCGCAGCCTTCGTCTGGAGAGACCCAATTTGTAATCGCAACCATGATGCGGTTGAATTCATCTTCGGTTAGATCACCGAGGATTTGGACGTTCTCATAGACTGAGCTGGCCCTTTGCCCACCTTCCGGAGCCGGAGGATCTGCTTCCGGCACCTGCTGCGCCGCAACGGTCTTTGCCGCTGTGCGCGGATTAATCGGATGCTCCATACCGACGCCGCGATAACCGATTTGATTAACGTCAATAGGAGGCCGCTCCCAATCGGCGATAAGTACACCGAGCCCGAGAGCGGCAACAAAGACGCCCGTCAAGACGGCAGCGACGTTGAAAACTGTTTTCATTGAGCTGCTCCATTCGTCAAAGCGGGATCCGTGACATCTGGGTAGACTTGCGGATATTCAGGCACGATACCGTGCTTGACACCCCATAGGAACCAATTCTCAACGACAGTCCCGGTCAGCAAGATGCCGATACCTCCGGTTAGCGTCACGAGGACCGCAAACCACCAGGCCCATCGATGGATCGACTCCATCGATGCATTAAAGCCCATCGTCCAGCGCCAGAACAATGCGGCACGTTCGGACGCTGTGCCGCGATCGACGATTTGCTCGATTTCGCGTTCGCCGCCATATTGGCTGACCGCCAGGATTGTCGCACCGTGCATTGCGAATAAGAGTGCTGATCCATAAAGGAAGACGATAGACAGCATATGGAACGGGTTATAGAACAAATTCCC
>CAZMAC010000153.1:0-5421 GCA_964564085.1 uncultured Hyphomicrobiaceae bacterium | reverse complement strand
GAGGCAAGCATATTGAAACCCATGATCATGAAGGCAAGCGAACCAAAAAATAGCGCTGCCAGACCATAGGCGCCAAGATGAAGCGGCCCAATTTGAGCGTTACCGATTTTTCCCAGCCAATAATTGAAGAATGGCTCCTTGCCTCTCTCCCATACATCGCCAGGGGCACGTGCCGGTCCAAATTCAGGCGCCGCCCGAAGCTGAACCCGCGTAAAGATATTTTGATATTCGGCCATGTTAACCCCCAGCGGCTAGGACCAAATCGGAAGGTTGAGCCACCAGTTCCACCATTCCGGCCAGCCCCGGGTCCAGAATGGGCCACTAATGACGATGCAGACTGCGCTCCAGAAACCGGCATTCAACGCAAGGAACAAGCCGAGCCTATGAATGCCGAGCGTGCCGATCGAATAACCGATCGTGTCGCGGAAGAAGGTGTCTTCATATTCCGGCGATTTAACCGCCTGGCCTTTTCCCGGGTTCACGGCTGACAAAACCAGACCGCCATGAAGAGACAAAGCAAGCGCCGTTGTGAAGAAGAAGCTTACCGCGATCATGTGGGCCGGGTTGTAATGGAAGTGCAGATATTGGTAGCCGACATTTGAAACCCAGTCCAAATGGCTGAGAATGCCATAGGGGAAGCCATGTCCCCAGGCACCAAGCAGCACCGGACGGATCACAACCAGCGTTACATATGCAAAGATTGCAACGCTGAAAGCGAAAGGCACATGGTAGCCCATCCCGAGCTTCCGGCAGATCTCGACTTCACGTAAAGCCCAGGATACGAACGCGCCAATAGCGCAGATCGTGATAATCTGCCATAGCCCGCCTTCCTTAAGCGGCGCTAATCCCAATCCATAACTGAGATCAGGCGGAGCGATACTGATTTTCCAGATATTCCAAGTTGGCCCCAGCGAGGCACCGTAAATGATCAGTACTGTGCCAAGCGCGGTAAACAGAAGTGTCATAACGCCGAAGAAACCGACGTAGAAAGGACCGACCCAGAAATCGAACAGGTCGCCCCCTACGAGCGTTCCACCACGCACGCGATATTTTTTTTCGAAACTGAGCATAGCCATTGGGTCGATCCTCGAAGGCAGCAGCAGCCAAGCTTTGTTAAAATCAACGGTTTATGAGTGGACGGGCACTGTCGTTTGCAGCGCCGCGTCCATTATTTTAAGCGACTTGTGATCAGCCAATTTTCTCGAAGCTTGGTGCATCGGGAATCAGGCTGGACGTCGTGGCCTGCGTAGCTGGTGCATTCGGTCCATCCAGCCAATTGTACGTGTCTGTACTGAGCAGGATGAAGTGAATCATCAGCGCAAGCAAAGCCAAGAAGAGATGCAGTGCGACAATCGCTCTGCGTGGATCGAAGAAAAGCCAAACTTTCCACATCGTAGGTGTCCTTTCAAAAGAACGGTCTTAGTCAGCTAAGTGAATGATCACTTAGAGCCACGGCTTGTAGACCCACATCAGCAGGTGGGCGACGACCGCGATTGCGATAAAGAGAATGAAAACACTCATGAAACCTGAGTGTAGTTCTTTCGCTTCATTTTCTGTGAGCCCCGAATAAGGGCTTTTTTCACTAGCCATCAGCTCAATCTCCATATTTAGCCCAGGCATATTACCGCGCGTTCCTGCACGGCGAGGTGACACGCAAGATTTGGAGCCCTGCGTATCGGATTACCTGGCATCGCCAGGCAAACAACTGCCGCCTCAAATCATAAAGGCGAACGGAAGTGACGAGTTGGCCGCAACCCAAGCTTCACGAAATACGGATTGTCTCGGTCCGCTCGTTATGCTCTGGAACGGGTTAAGCCGTGAAATAATCGTGACCGCCAGGAAGAACGGGAAAGCCAACCAGAATACCCAGCGATAATCGCGCTCTTCTCTCCGGCGGCGCGCACGGTGCATATTGACCGGATGATGATCTGCGAGTGACATGGCCTCTACCTCCTTTGTGCCCGATCCGTAGACGGATAGGGCGGTCTTCATACTGCGTCTCCGTCACGCCGCCATGTTTGAGGTCAGCACGCGGCGCGCTTCGCTCAAATGACTTGTCGTGACTTCTTCGTCGCCCTTGAAGCGGGCTGTTCTTTCGGCTGCATCGCGTAGACGTTTTGCTGCAGAAATCCGCACCAATACCGGCTCGGTTTCAACAAGCCGGTCGAGTTCGGCAACGGCGTCAGCCGTCCACGGAAGCTGAGATTCGCGCTTGGCGGGCGTCGCCTCGACCTTATCCATATCGGTTGCGAGCGGCAGGATATGGAACAGTGCATCGAACAGCGCATTGCAAACTTCCAGAACCATGTAGGTGGCGCCGGAATAGCCCATAAACGGCGTTCCCGTATGACGCCGGATGATCGCACCTGGGAAGGTTGGAGGGATGAACATCGAGCGCCCGCCCGCTTCCGCCGCATACATGCGTTCATTGTAACTGCCGAACAGGATCAGCGGCTTTTTCTCATGAACCTTGACGCGCACATCCGCATTGTCGGTCTTACCGCCTGCAATCCGCGCAACGGCAAAGGCGCAGGGCAGACCCATCTCGGTTTCGAGGAAATTCCGGACGCCGCGTGCGTAGGTCTCATTAGCGACAATGCCGAAATTGGCGGTCGCGAAGAAGTCCTGTGTGACCGAGCGCCAGAGATCCCAGAGCGGCTTGATCGTGGTGTGCTTTTCTTTCTCGATGAACGGCTCAGGATCAATATCAAGCAGCTCGCCAAGTTTGCGAAGGAATTTCGTTGTCGAATGCAGGCCGATGGGGGCTTGCAGATAGGGGCGTTCCAGCGCTTCGCAGAGCAGGCGGCCAAACTCGCGATACATGCAGATATTGACGTCGGTATCGATCAGGCGCGCTACGTCGGCCAAATGGCTCCCAAGTGGGAAGACCATATTGATCTCCGCGCCGATCCCTTCGACGAGACGGCGGATTTCGGCAAGGTCGGACGGCATGTTGAAGGTGCCGTATGCGGGGCCAATGATGTTGACGCGCGGCTTCTGTCCCTCTTTGCGTGGTTTACGCTCAGGGATTTTCTTCGCGCCATATTGCGTCCACAGCCAGTTCATGGCGCGGTCAGCACTTTGCCACTGATCCTCATCAATGGTGCGCGGCAGGAAGCGCTGAATACCTGTGCCTTCCGGCGTGACGCCGCCGCCGATCATTTCGGCAATCGAGCCGGTCACGACAACGCTGGGCAGATGCGGATCGATGGTCTTGTGTGCGCGCCGCAATGCACCTTCCGTGCCGTGCTGGCCGAGTTCTTCCTCGGAAAGGCCGGTAACGACGATGGGCAATTCGTGCGGTGGCAGAGCGTCCGTATAATGAAGAACAGAGGTGACCGGTAGATTCTCGCAGCCGACCGGGCCGTCGATGATCACCTGCAGCCCCTTCACCGCGGTAAAAACATAAACCGAGCCCCAGTAACCGCCCGCTCTGTCATGATCGAGAATCAGCATCCGGTTGCCTCCTCGACATTGCGTGCCTTTGCCGCTGCTTCCATCTTTTTGCGGTATTTGTCGCGGAATTTCGGATTAGGCTGGGGCGTCGCTTCCCAAACGCCAGCATTGTCGCCGCGTCCGGTAGCGCCGAAGAATTCGTCCATCTCCTTGAAGCGTGCGCCATTGCTGATCGCGGCATTGACGACCTGGGCGAGCGAACCCGCGCCTGCCGGTCCCATCAGGGGACGCGCGGAAATAAGGTTCGTGAAATAAAGCGCAGGAACTGCGGCTTCTTTCGCTTTCTGCACGACCGGCGTCGTGCCGATGGCAAGGTCAGGCTTGAACTCCTCAAAGGCGGCCAAGTCCTGCTCCAGTGAGGCGCGATACTGGATATGGACGCCTTTGGCTTCCAGCCACTCGCGATCTGGATCGGAGTAAGGTGTGCGTGGACAGGCTGTGCCGACATAGGGCACATCCGCCCCGCTTTCGACGAGCAAGCGTGCGACAAGAAGCTCAGAACCCTCATAGCCAGAGACAGTCACGCGGCCTTTGATCGGCATGCCGGACAGCGCGCCTTTGATCGCAGGCAGGATCTGATTTTTGGCTGTATCCCGCTTGGGCGCATCGATACCCGCGGCCTCGCTGATCGCGTCAAGCCACGCCGCCGTTCCATCGACGCCCACCGGCGCAGAGCCGGCAATTGGGCGGCCTGCGGCTTCGAACTCGCGCAGGCTGGCTGTGTAGAATGGGTGGATTGCGGCAACGACCGCGCAGTCGAGCGCTGAATAAAGCTCACGCCATTCGCGCGTCGGGACGACGGGGCCGGCAGCAAGGCCAAGCGGCTCTAGCATCCGTCCAATGCCAACCGGATCTGCGGGGAACATTTCGCCGACGAGCGTCACAGTTGGCTTTTCGCTGATGCCTCCGCGCGGGGTGGCAACCGGCCCGTGTTCGGCTTCATTGCGTGCGTAGGCCAGCATCGCGCCTGCGAGCACGTCCTTCGCCTCGGCATGGGTTGGCACGCCAAAGCCTGGCACGTCGATGCCGACGATTCGGACGCCGTTGATTTCCTTCGGCAGAAGCCGCAAGGGCACGCCTGACGCCGTCGGCACACAGAGATTCGTGACGACAACAGCGTCATATTGCTCCGGATCGGCCAGCTCAAACACGGCTTCGCGAAGATCCTCGAACAGCTTGCCGGTGACGAGCGTTTCGGAGTTAAACGGCACATAGCCTACAGTGCGTTTTGCGCCATAAAAATGCGAGGTGAAGGTTAACCCATAGACGCAGCACGCCGAGCCGCACAGAACGCTCGCCGTGCGGCGCATCCGTAGCCCGACGCGCAAGCTCCCGAAGGCCGGACACATGCTTTGCGGCTGATCGTGCGGGCCCATCGGATAGTCGGCCGCATAGCGTTTCAGCGTTTCGCTATTACCCGCCTTTTCTGCCGCCGCCAGCATCGTCTCGCGCCCGGCATGGCAGCCTGCGTCATCAACCTCGGTGGCAGGTGCAGCCGGTGCAGCGCCTCCGATTGGCTGACCCTCTCCCGGCTTTCCGCCAACAATCTCGGCGCTAGCAGCGTCGTCATAGACGACTTCGCCCGCCTCGAGAGTATCTGGCATATGGTCGGAATGTGAGGTCATATAAATGCTTTTCCCAAGGCTTATACGGTATCGTAGATCACTTCGAGCGACGGTTTCTCGATGACCGTTCCACCGCACATATCTTCAAAGCTTGCAGGCTCCAGCTTGACGCCGCGCCCAACCGCTTCTCCTTTAAACAGGCCGAGCAGATCATCCTGGCTGAGCGGGGTCGGGCGGACCGGCGGCGCTTCGGCGACATTGGTCGCAAGCGCTTCAAAGAGCGGCGCCCATTCCGTCCCTGGCTTGCCGATGATTTCGTAATTGTCGCTCTTGCGGCGAATATCCTCGTCCTGAGGAAAGGCCGAGACAACCGGAATACCAACCCCAGCGCCCTGACGGC
>CAZMAC010000152.1:0-7399 GCA_964564085.1 uncultured Hyphomicrobiaceae bacterium | reverse complement strand
AAAAAAACGCCAGGCCATCGCCCAGCGTCTCAGTCTCATCCCGCCGAAACCGGCCCGGCGGGTTTCATTTTTCGCTCTTGATTTACGCTGACGCCGCCGAGCTTGGCTCTTTCGGGGCGCGCAGGACATAGCCGTGGCTTCACACACTTTCGATATAATGCTCGCCGCTGCGCGATGCCGGACGAGACAAAGCTGCATGCTAATACGGGACGGGAAAAGTGTTCCGTGTAAAAAGCATTTCGCCACTGGAGAGGCCGAGCCTTCCAGTGGCGATAAGTCGTATGTTTCCCGTCGCATGGGAACCTTTGAGAGCGCCATGCGGACCGCTGGATGTTGAAACGGCGCTCTTTTTTTGACGTGGCCGTTTCTAACTCGTCCGCTTGCCGGCCTGTTCCTCCCAACGCTCCAGGAGATCCATATTATTGCGGATGTAAGGATTGCCGGGGTCTTTATCAGCGGCTTTTTCAAGCGTCTTGCGCGCCGTCTTCAAATCGCCTTTGAGCATTTGATGATAGGCAAGATTATTCAATACGGTCGGCGTGTGACCTGAAATTTCAACGAGCTGATCATAGGCACGCTCCGCCAGATCAAACCGTTTCAGCCTGTCATAGGATGCCGCCAAGCCGAGCCAGGCTTCCGCATTGCTGTGGCGTTCCTCGATCGCCTGGCGATAGAAGCGCTCAGCAAGACCGTAATTGCCATTACGGTAATATCTCTTGGCTTTCTCCAGCCAGACCTTCTCAGGCGCCGATCCGAAGGAGGAGCTATCTGTAATGCCCGACGTAAATTCGTGCGAGGCGTCTCCTCCGTCAACCGTTTGTTGACACCCCGCAGCGGCAATGGCCATGAGGCCTATTGCCAGAAATTTGATTATCGTTTGTCCCCTCATCTTGATTCCCCTCTGGCAAACCTTAAAAAAATGAATTCTGAATGCGGACAATGATCGGCAAAGCGATCACAACCAGCATAACCGGAAAGATAAACAGGCCGAGCGGCAGCGTCAGCTTGACTGGCAGCGCATGCGCCTTTTCCTCTGCGCGTGAAAGCCGCTTGTCCCGCATTTCATCACTATAGATCCGCAGCGTATCGGTCAGGCTCGTTCCAAGCTGTTCGGTTTGTTGCAGAAGCGAACCGAGATTGATTACCTCTTCAATCTGCGTGCGCCGGGCCAAACCATCAATCGCATCCACAAGCGAGCTGCCCGCGCGCAGCTCCAGGCTCATAAGGTAAAGATTGGCGCCGAGATACGGGTAGGAATGAGAAATTTCGCGGCTGATTTTATCGATCGCAGCGCGCGGACTTAAGCCGGCTTCGGAGCAGACCACCAGCAAATCCATAAAGTCCGGAAAGCCATCACGCCATTGCTGGCGCATTGCTTTTTGCCGTTGCACAAGATAACGGCCGGGAAGCAAAAATGCGACACCGCCAGCCGCTGCCAATATAGCCATATGGGTCGACTGCGGGAATGCGGTCTCAGAAAGGCTTATGGCAATATGCATAATAAGAGGCACGCCCACCAGAAGAGTGAAGCGTATGCCCTGAAACCAAAGGGTGCTGTTGGAACCGAAGAACCCCGCGCTGACCAGTTCGCGTTCAAGTTTTGTCTTCTCGGTCTCTTTTTCCTGTGTGCTTCTTTGCCCACGTTCGATCTTAGCGAGCAGGGCGGTGTTCTGAACAAAGCTTTGAAAACGCAAGGATCGTTCGCTGCTCTCTAAGGTATCGTTTGCCGTCATTGAGGTATAGTCAAGACCGGGATCAAAGCTCGCACGCCGGCGGATATCGTTGCGGCGTTGAACGATATCGGAAACGCCGAGCACGAAGAAAAACATGAACATGAACGTAAAGAATATCGCGCCGAACAGCATCGTGCTATTCGCTTCCAGTCCTCCACCAGTAATGAAATTCATTATATTATTCATCAGATGCCAAATTTAACCATTCGATACATGACATAATTGCCGAAGGCCATCCACGCAATTGCCGCGCCCAACGCCGGCTGGACGAACCAGACGTCCCAGACCTGCCCATAGTAGCTTGGCGCAATCAACCACAGGACACCAAACAGAGCGGCCGGCAAGAGGCTGAGAAAAATCGCTGAATATCGTCCTTCCGCCGTTAGAGCTTTCGTTTTGCGCCGCAGCTTGAATCGCTCTCGGATGACCTTGGAAAGATTGGTCAGAATTTCAGCCAGATTGCCGCCCATCCTCGCTTGAATAGAAATCGCGAGGACCACGAGCGACAAATCGGACTGCCCCACCCGCGAGCGCAAATTGATCATTGTTGTTTCAAGATCGAGGCCGTAGGTGAGCTCCGACCCGGCGATGCTAAACTCATTTCCGAGCGGGGCCGGCATTTGACGGCCCACTGTAGAGATTGCGACCGGAATCGCGTGCCCAGCTCTGAGACCGCGCACCAGAATGTCGAGCGCTTCCGGTAATTGTGTTTCGAATTTGCGCTGACGGGATTTGCGCATCGACCGAAGGATGTAGATCGGCAGGCCAATGCCGAAGAGAGCGGCGCAAAGAACTGAAACTGTTGTCGAGTCCTGGACTATGGAAAAAACAAAATAGGCGCCCGCTGACAGGAACGTCATGGCAAACAGAACGCCTTTCAGACCGAAAGTGACGCCTGATTGCAGAACGAGCTGGTTTAGTGAAATGATTGGAAAGGTAAAATGTCCCTCTGCGGAAAGGCTGCGTCCTCTACGAATTTGACCCAGCTCAACACGACTGGCTTGCCCTTCACCCAGTTCGCCAAGACGCCGGCTCATGGTTTTACGGCGCACCCGTTGCGAGGAGATCAGCAAATAAGCAGCGGTCACGCTCAGCAGAACGGCGACAAATACCAGGATGGGGACTAGATCAGCTGCGGTCATATTGCTTGTCCCGGATCGAAGAACTCTGCGGGGAACATATATCCCCTGATCTGCAATTCATCCATGAAAGTCGGGCGCAGGCCCGTTGCCCGGAAATCGCCGCGAATCTGTCCTTCAGGCGTCGTTCCCAGGCGCACAAATTTGAAAATCTCCTGCATTTGAATGACGTCGCGTTCAATGCCGGTGATCTCGGTCACACTGACGATACGGCGCCGGCCATCGCTGAAACGCTGCAGTTGAACAATGAGAGCAATAGCAGAAGCAATCTGTGTGCGGATGCTCGTCTCGGTCATGTTCAGACCGGCCATGCCGACCATTTGCGTCAGCCGTGCCAGAGCGTCACGGGGGTTATTGGCGTGGATGGTGGTCATCGAGCCTTCATGACCCGTATTCATGGCTTGGAGCATATCGAATGCTTCCTCGCCGCGCACCTCACCGATCATTATACGGTCAGGACGCATACGCAGGGCGTTCTTGACGAGTTCACGCTGGCGGATCTCGCCGCGGCCCTCAATATTGGGCGGGCGCGTTTCCAGCCGTCCGACGTGAGGCTGCTGAAGACGAAGCTCAGCAGCATCCTCAATGGTGATCAGACGCTCCTTGTAGGAAATCGCATTGGATAGCGCATTGAGCAAAGTTGTCTTACCGCTACCCGTGCCTCCCGAGACGACAAGTGTCAGACGTGCCTTGACTGCGGCATTGAGCAGCTCGGTCATTTTTTTAGTCAAGCTGCCGACTGATGCGAGCCCCTCCAGATCGTAAGCCTGCTCGGCAAATTTACGGATTGAAACCAGCGGGCCGTCAACGGCGATCGGCCGAACGGCAACGTTGATACGGGAGCCATCGGCAAGCCGGGCGTCGACCATGGGCTGTGACTCATCCACACGCCGCCCAACCGCACTGATGATCTTATTGACGATTCGCAGGACATGCGACTCGTCCTTGAAGCGCACGGGCACCTGTTCCAGCTGACCGAATTTCTCGATGTAGACCTTCTCATGGGTATTGATGAGAATATCGCTTATCGTCGGATCTTTCAGAAGCGGCTCAATCGGGCCGAGGCCGGTGAGTTCGTCGAGGACCTCAGTTGTGAAATTTTCAAGCTCACGCGAATTGAGCAGAATACGCTCAGCTCGCACATATTCACTGACAATCTCAGAAATCTGGACGCGCAATTCCTCGCGGGACATACGCTCCAGCATCGGAAGATTGAGATCGTCGATGAGTTTGCGATGAAGCCGGACCTTGGCTTCAACGAGCTCCTGCTTCAAGAGCTTGCCATCATCGCCCGCAGTATCATCAAAATGTTTTGCCCCCTGGGCAGGACGCGGCATGCCAAATGCACGGTCGAAGCCGCCAAATCTGTTTCCGCCAGGTAGGAACCTGTCCGACATTGCGCACATTCCGATATCTAGGTTACGTCAGCTTCAATTCGTATTGCTGCAAAATCCGACTCAACGCTTTTTCCAGCTTGCTGCCGCCACTGACCTCTGAAACTGGGACGCCACGATTGATGGCTTCCTGAACGAGGTCGGAGCTTTCGGGAATAAATCCGGTCAGCCAGCCGCGCAAAAGCTGTTCCGCATCGCTTTTTTTCAAGCCGCCGCCAAACAGTTTTTCGCGATGTTTGTTCACAATGACGCCAATGCTGGCCTCCTCCGCCGTTTTTGGCGAAACGGCATCGAGCACATAGCGCGCATGGCGAAGAGCCGGGACGGTGAAATTGGTGACGATAATGACGTGATTTGATCCCCAGATCACATTATCCATCCAGGGATACCAATTTTTAGGCAGGTCAACGACGACATAATCAAACGACCGGGTCAGCAGGCCGAGCACGGAGCCGATAAGACCTTCGCTGACTTCGAAGTGTTTTGCCGGGACGCGAGGCGTTGCAAGAACGGAAAGCCCGGAGGAATGCTGCGTGAGCATCACGTCCAAAAGCTGCTTGTCGAGACGGCCCGGTGAGTTGGCCAGTTCCTCGATCCGGAAGGCTGGAGAAACGTCGAGATAATCAGCAATTGAGCCATTCTGAAAATTGAGATCGACGAGGCAGGTGTTTTTCATATGCTTGCCGGCGCGCCCGAGAATGAAAGCCGTCTGAATGGCGAGCGTGGTGTTTCCCGCGCCGCCTGCTGCAGGAAAGAAGGAATAGCAGACGGCGTCTTTATCGCGCTTCTCGGCAATCGGTGTCCGGTTCAGACGCTCGCAGGACCGGTAAATATCAACGAATGGGCTATCTTTGGGCAGCCAATCGTCGACTTTGATCTGAACGAGACGGCGGACGATCTCCTGATCGAGATAACTCGAAAGCGCGATAATCGGCGTATCGGCATATCGCCCGCGTTTAAGCCGTTCCAAAGCGGCAAGATCGTCCGGAGCTGCCTGTTGCAGATCGATGAGCAAAACGCTGGGCAGAGGCTCCTTGTTCAGATAAGCCTCTGAATTGGACACTTTGCCTTTAACCGCTTTCAGGCCAAAGTGCTTCCTTGCGTTGAAGCCCTTTGCGAGCAACTCTTTCAGCTCGATATCCTCACTGATAAGTAGGACGTCGATTTGCCGATCAATGCGTAATTCGCTTTGCTGGTTCATATCTCCGAGACCGTCCTCAGCCTCCTCTGGAGCTTCAACCAGCTGAGCGGAGACAGGTCGAAATTTTTCCAAGATTGACATATTCAAACCTGACTCTGACTTTTTTGCAATTAGGCGGAGTTGCGATGACCACTCCGTCTCATAGGCGCCTTATTCCTTTATTTGAGCGCTGCCCTGAGCTCCCGGCCCGGCTTGACCGGTGATCTCCGTCGTATTCAAGCCGCGTGGAGGAATAGACTTATTCCTCTGGTAGCGCTCAATCGCGACGCGTGCTCGTTCACCTTCCAGATCAATATCGGTGTTTTTCGCATGTGGCGGCCAAGGATCAACGGTATGCACGGCAGTATTTGTTGCGATAGCGTCGCCAGCCCCCAGAGTGATTGTATCGCGGTGTGCGTAATAGCTTTCATCGTAACAGCCTTGCAGAAGCAAAGCTGGTGTGGAGATTGCGAGGATAGAAAAAGCGAACTTTGCGTGTCTCTTGAAACCCGTCATTATTGGTACTCCCCCTTCCAGCCTGATGAGACGGGCCCGTCAGCTGTTATTTCAAGTATATGTCCTACGTAAGGGTCTGGCTCGCTAACAGTAATTTCGTGCTGGCCGGTCCCGAAAAATTCCTTGTCGTTGGTCGGTACACGGTTGTCGAGAGGTGTTTTGAGCTTCTGACCAGGCGCACGCGGTTTAATCAGGCGCGGCGTGACGATGATAATCAGGTCAGTTTCTTTTTTCTGATAAGCGGCGCTGCGCAGCAGGGCTCCAAGTATCGGTACATCGCTAATCCAGGGCAACTGACGCTGGTTCTTGACGTTATTGCTTTGCAGCAGGCCGGCTATTGCAAAACTTTGACCATCCCTTAACTCGATGGTCGTTGAGGCACGGCGAACGATCAGACTTGGAATTTCGACCTGGTTGATCCGTATAAAGTTGTTCGCGTCAAGCTCGCTCACTTCAGGCTCGATCTTCAGATTGATCTGCCCGTCAGCCAGAACAGTCGGTGTAAAGGCGAGGCCGACACCGAACTTCTTGAACTCAACGGTGATTTTGTCATCCTCTGCAGCGACCGGGAATGGAAATTCGCCGCCCGCCAAAAAGCTGGCGGTATCGCCCGAAAGAGCGACGAGATTCGGCTCGGCCAGGCGGCGGGCCAGCCCGCGCTCCTCCAAGGCGTTGATCGCGATTTCCGCTTCCGTACCGCCGGCCAGGATTTTGGCGGCAAATGTTCCGAATGGCACGGCGTTGCTGACAAGACCGCCGCCCAGGTCCCGAACGACCTCATTGACGAAGTCGCCGTCGCCATCGACACCAATCCCGGTTCCAGGAACGATGTTGTCATTATTCGTGACACCGAACGCCCGGTTGCCGACTACGGTCGCGTCCACACCAATGGCTTTCGAGGCGGTTCGATCAGCTTCGATGAAGCGGACTTCGAGCATCACCTGTTGCGGCGCCGCGACCCTCATGGCGTTGGTGACATCATCGCCTGCAATTTGTTTTGCAAGGATCACGGCATGCTGCATCGCGACGGCATCCGGCACAACGCCGCTGAGAAGCATTTTGCCGCTTACGGATTCAACTTTTATCCCTTCCAGACCGGGATTTCCGCCTAAGCGCCTACGAAGTCCGTGGAGATCATAGGTGACTTCGATATCGACGGTGCCAATCAGCTGTTTGGAAACGTCGAGAAGAGAAAGGCGTGTCAGACCGACTTTCTTGCCGACAATGTAGAGAGAGCGGTCGGTCAGCGGGATCACATCGGCGATCTCGGCATTGCCGACAAGCGCCTCACTGAAAGGTACGCCGACGCGCACCGTTTCTGACTTATCGATCGTAACCTCAACCTCGATCCGGTCATCTGACGGCTGAACATGATAGATCGCGGCCTCGGGCTGATCTTTTTTTCCGGAGACGCCGACATCGCCAGCAAGACCTGGG
>CAZMAC010000151.1:0-7401 GCA_964564085.1 uncultured Hyphomicrobiaceae bacterium | reverse complement strand
CATCCGCGCCACCGCACACATACAATCTTCAACAATATCCCGTGGCTGCGCGAAACCTACGAACAGGAAGTCACGATGAATGCTGCGGACGCGGAACGTCTTGGCATCAAGACCGGTGACATTGTCGAAGTCTGGAACGATCGAGGCAAATGCGTCGTGCCGGCCTATGTCACCGAACGCTGTATGCCGAGCGTCGCAGCGCTTTACGAAGGCGCCTGGATGGATTTGGACGAAAACGGCGTCGATAGAGCCGGCAATCCGGATTTCCTGACGCTCGATGCGCCAAGTCCCGCCGGGGCGTTCGCTTATAACACCGTTCTCGTCAATATTCGCAAGACGACACTCGATCACCGGCCGGGATGGGATAAGCTCGCAACGTCTCGTGCTCACGTCTTCCGCCGCGATCAATAGGAGTAGCAGACCATGGCCAAAAAGCTCGATAAGCAGGTTGTCAAGGAAGCCGTCGCGGTGCGTGACCGTGTGACCTATGAGCCTGTCGTGCCTGAGACGCAACTCGGCTTCATCCATAATAATGTCGATTGTATCGGGTGCCGTGCTTGTGAAATCGCCTGCAAGGACAAGAACGGTCTGCCGCCGGGACCGCGCTTTCGCCGGGTGATGTATGTCGAGGGCGGGAGCTATCCGGAGGTGTTCGTCTATAAAGTCAATATGTCCTGCAATCATTGCGCCGAACCCGCCTGTCTGCCGGCCTGTCCGACCGGGGCGATTTATAAGCGCGAGAAGGACGGTATCGTCGATATTGACTCAACGCTCTGCATCGGATGTCGCCGCTGCGAAGCCGCCTGTCCTTATGGAGCGCCGCAATTCATCCCGGAACAGAATATTGTCTCGAAATGTAATATGTGTGTCGACGAGATTGACGCCGGGCGTAAACCCTACTGCGTCATGGCATGCATGATGCGTGTCCTGGATATTGGCCCCATCGACCAGCTTCTGGACGGCAGTTACGACACGAAAGCTCGAGGGCCTTCAGATGAAGTGGTGCAACAGGTGCAGAATATGGCCGATCCTGAGCTGACCAAGCCCGCGATCGCATTCGTTCCGCATCGCAAGGGGGTCGTGAAGTGACCATTGCTGCAGAGCGGGGGTTTGCGCAAGCGGCAGCTGCGGATTTGCGGCTTCTCTCCATCCTCCATGATCGCGAGCCACGAGCGGAATTTATCGAAGCCCTCGCCGCTTGCCCGCTCCAAGACCAGCTTTCGCTTGTTTTGCAGAAGGAGGGTGGAAAGACTGCGCTTGAGGCTTTCGACGCCGCCGTCGCAGCCCTGCCTGTTCCCATCGATCAGGCGGCACTTGATGCTTTGGCGACGGACTATGCCTGCGTTTATCTGCGCTACACTTACCGCGCCTCACCAACCGAGTCCGTATGGTTGGACAAGGATGGACTCGAACGCCAGGAACCGATGCTGGCTGTACGCAATTGGTACCGGCGCTACAGCCTCCAGATCAATGATTGGGCAAAACGGCCTGATGACCACCTGGTTTTGCAGCTCCAATTCATCGCTTTTCTTTTGGAAGAAAATCAGAACGGCGCGTTGCCCGACCTCAAGGCCTCGGCCCAATTTCTGGACGAGCACCTTCTGCGTTGGATCGGCCGGTTCGCAGACCAGCTAAAGAAAACCGGCGCCAGGCCGTTTTTTATCGGCTTAGCGGGCGTTACGGCTGCCTATCTCGATGAGATGCGGGATCATCTTGAAATGCTGACAGGCCAGCCGCGCGCCAGGCCGAAACCGGCCACCACGATCATCGACAACAGAAAAACTGAAACGGATCAGGATATACAACCCTTCCATCCGGGAATGGGACCAGGCTGGTGAGATGGAGGTTGACGACAGAACGGCGCGGGGCCGTAGAGGATGAGCATGGCCGGGCGGAAGTCCCCTCCTTTGCCACCCCTAATCTGAATATCGAACGTTGCGTCCATGCGGCAAGTCCGCTGGCGCTTTGCAGCGCTTGCCAGACAGCTTGTCCGAACAAAGCATGGCATATTACGGATCGCCTGCCACAACTCGATCAGGAGGCTTGTGATGGATGCGGGCTATGCCGGCCGGCTTGCCCTGAGGACGCCATCGAATTGCCGGTCAAACCGGCGTTGCGCCAGAACTCTGATGGCGGGCTGACCGTTTTCGCAGCTTGCGCGCGCGCCACTCAGGCGCAGGATGGCGCCGTTCCCTGTCTTCATGCATTCGGGACACGCGATCTGAAGACCTTCGCCCGGCAGGGTGTCACCCGTATCGTCGCAAACAACAGCGCTTGCTCTGCCTGTCCCGCACCACCGGATGCCAGGCTTGATCAAAAACTGCAGGATTTCAATGCCATTCAGCAATCACGGAACGCTCCTGTTCTGCAGCTTGACTATCTTCCTGCTGAAGCCTGGCGGCGCATATTTCGCTCACATCGCAAGCACGCGACATTTACTGACCCGAGCCGGCGCTGGTTTATCGGTTTGGCGCAGATGGACACGCTGCCGACAGAGCAGAAAATATCAAAAACCGATGTAGACGCCATGAATTGGCTTTACGGCGTGATACCCGAAATCGATCCGGCGCAATGCAATGGTTGCGATGCGTGCATGCGGCTATGTCCCCATGGGGTCATAAGTTTGGAAAGTGCTGAAGGCCGACCTTATTACGCAATCGATGCGGATCAATGCACCGGATGCGGTCTGTGCCAGGATGTTTGCGATCAGAGGGCGATTTCGTTGCAGCGTATGACGCACCAGACGCAGCGCCGCCTTTATTTAAAAACCGGACAGTGTACGGATTGTGGAGCGCCTTACCATATGCCTTACAGGCATGCAGATTATATTTCGCGATGCCGTATTTGCACAAACAAAGGCGGCAAGAACCGCTTGTTCCAAGTTATGAAACAATAACGACAAAACAAAACTGATTCCGCATCGATCGATATAAGTTTTTTCTGTCTGAAACGTGGTTTTATGACGGGTGAACGCATCATACTCGCTGTACAGGGGCTTTTTGAACCAGGCCTGCGGCGGCGTGTGCCCTTTATTCAGTGGATAACAGCAACGCTGACCCGCAAGATTCTCGTAGGCCTTACAGCCGTTCTAGCAATCAGTTCGATTGTTTTTTTGATCCTGTTCGTGCTGATCTACAGTCGGCAGATCGAAAATGAACGAGCAAACACCTTAAGTCAAATCAATCGGCTGCTTCAGGTCTCCCTTGAAAATGCGATGCTGAAGAGGGACATTGCGGGCCTCCGTGATATTGTCGATCGTCTTGGGAGTCAGCCTGAAATCCGCGATGTCATGATCGTCAATTCTGACCGGGAAGTCCGTTTTGCCTCGAACAAATCGGTTCTCGGTCAACGACTGACACCCAGGGATTTGGGATGCGCCGACTGCAAGGACGAATTTCCTGACCTGACGAACATGGCGCAGTTCATCAATCGTGAGGACGTGTTACGCAGCGTCAATCCGGTCAAGAACAAAGCGCCTTGCACACAATGCCACGGCTCGCTTGCGGCTAACCCCGTCAATGGCATTTTGATAGTCGACCATGACGCCAGCGGGATCCGCCACCAGGCTATTTTGAGCGCGGCACTGTTCAGCGGCGCCGGCGTTTGTGTCCTCCTTCTGGCGCTGCTGGCAACATGGCTGATATTGCGGCAGGCCGTGCTCGCGCCGATCTCACAGCTTACCGGGGCAAGCCGTCAACTCGCTGCCGGAAACCTCAAAATGCGGACAGGCGAAGACGAAAAGAGAAAGGATGAAATCGGCGACCTCTGCGCATCATTTGACTCTATGGCAAGTCAGATTGAGACAAACCTTGAAAACATTCACGCTAAGGAAGCGTTTCTCCAAGCGCTCATCGACACAATCCCGGACGGTGTGCGCGTCATAGATGAACACTATAAAATTATACTGGTGAACGATGCCTATTGTGCGCAAATGCGGGGCGACGCCAAAGACCTGCTCGGCACACCATGTTTCGCCGTTCATGGGCGGGCCGAACCGTGCATCCCGGCCGTTGTGACCTGCCCGTTTCACAGCCTCTCTGAAAGCGGGCAGAAACTAAAATACATCCACTGTCACCAGCGAATGGATGGAACGGAATTCCAAGTTGAGATTACGGCTGCGCGTCTGACAACGATCTGGAAGAACGAACCGCATTCCCTGATTATCGAAGTCTGCCGGGATACCACGGAACAGGTCAAATATTCTCAACAGCAGCGTCTGGCTGAACTCGGTCAACTTGCAACCGGCGTCGCGCATGAGATCTACAATCCTTTGTCATCGGTCCGGCTCGGCTTGCAGTCCCTGCTCAAGAAAATCAGCCGCGGCGAAGATGTGGACGCACAGCTAGCAAGGTATCTCGCGACCGTCGATGGAGAAGTCAATAAATGCATCGAGGTGACCAAACGCCTGCTTAAGCTTGGTATGCCGCCGAGCGAAAAAATCCAGCTCGTATCTTTCACAACCATCATCCCGGAGACTCTTTCGTTGCTTCAATATGAAGCCGACAAATTGGGTATCGAGCTTGAGACGGATCTTGGCGACCGCGATCTGCGGGTCGTCGCGCGCGACAGCGAGCTTCGTATGCTTATCCTCAATCTCGCTCAAAACGCCTTTCATGCGATGCCCAAAGGTGGCAGGCTTATAATCCGCGGACACATCAAAGGTCATCAGGTCATTGTTGAGATGGAGGATACAGGTGTCGGGATTAATGCGGAAGACTTGCCACGAATTTTCCATCCCTTCTTCAGCAAACGGGCCGATGGCATCGAAGGCACAGGGCTTGGCTTGACGATCAGTAACGCCATTGCGGCGCGCTATGCGGGGCGTCTCGACGTCCACAGCGTTCCTGGCGAGGGAACGCGATTCACGATCACTCTACCGGCGGCAAATGAAGAGTCTATATCATGACGGTTGATCCAACAAAGGGACGCAGGAATATTCTCGTCATCGAAGATGACAAGGTTCTCAGTCATCTTATATCGGAAGAACTCAAAACGAATGGGTATCGTGTCGAGCGGGCTACGAACTGGCGCGAGGGTGAGACCTATCTGAAGCGGGAGGAGCCAGACCTCATTCTTCTCGATATACGCCTACCAGACGCGAACGGTATGGACCTTGTTCCAAAACTCGCCCGCGCCTACCCGGTGATTGTTTTAACGGCCTACGGATCGATCAAGAATGCCGTGCAGGTCATGAAGGCCGGCGTGGTCCACTATTTGAGCAAGCCGATCGATATCGAGGAGCTGGAATTGGAGGTCAACCGGGCTCTTGAGAATGCGGATATGCGCCGGGACTACCAATTCGTTAAGGATCGCCAAAGACAGGAGTCCGCACGCAAGGGCTTCATGGTCGGCAATAGCGAGGCACTGAAAAAGATTATCGCTTTAGTCGACGCAGTCGCCAAGACGGACACGACTGTTCTCATTCAGGGCGAGAGCGGGGTTGGTAAGGAACTCGTCGCGCGCGAGACTCACCAACGGAGTGCGCGTTGTAACGGCAATTTCGTGGCGTTGGATTGCTGTACCTTGCAGGAAAATCTTTTCGAGTCGGAGCTCTTCGGCCATGAGCGCGGCGCGTTCACGGGCGCCGTGTCGCAAAAACGCGGACTGATCGAAGGCGCGAATGATGGCACGCTTTTTCTCGACGAGATCGGCGAACTCTCACTGCAAATGCAAGCTAAGCTGCTACGCGTTATCGAAACATTTCGCTTCCGGCGTCTGGGCGGCGTGAAGGATTTGACGTCTCGCGTCCGGCTTGTCGCAGCGACAAATCGTGACCTGGCCGAGATGTCGAAAAAGGGAAGATTCCGGCGGGATCTGTATTATCGGCTGAGCGCGATCGTCATCACTGTTCCGCCCTTGCGGGAGCGCCGTGAGGACATTCCGGCACTGACCCGTTATTTCCTCGCTAATCACGAGTTTTTGCGGCGCCTGCGAAAGCAGCTATCTGCCGATGCCTTGAGCAGGCTTATGTCTTATGACTGGCCGGGCAATGTCCGTGAACTGCGCAATGTCATGGAACGCGCCGTCATTTTGTCGGGCGAAAATCGGCTGATCCATCCTCAGCATTTGGGACTGCCTGACACGAATGCCGGAGCATCAGGGTTGAAGATTTCATTTGATCACGAACCGACACTTGATGAGGTCAAGAAACATTACCTTAAAACACTGATGACCAAATATTCCGGTCATCGCGCCAAACTCGCATCGTGCCTCGGCATTAGCGAGCGCAATGTCTACAGGCTCATCGAAAAATATGAGCTGCGCGAATTTACCGACGCAATGGAGGCAGGAGACGCTTGAAAAGCGTTTTTTGCCATTGCGCGACAAGGCATTTCATAGCTGCCTGCATTGCAATTGCGGTTAGCGAACTCCGCTTCTTCCAATGAGCTTGATTGAGATCAATGCATCAATCCATCACCACCTATTGAATAAATCTCGGACTCAGATTTCAACCAACGCTGTTTTTCGCTTCATCGCCATAAGATGTGGGTGGACAGTTTTTTCTGGAAGGAAAATCATGAAAGTCCTCGTGGCATTCGCAACGACAGAAGGCCAGACAAGAAAAATCGCGAACCATATTGCGGAGAAAATGTGTGAAGACGGCAAGCAGGCCGAGCTTTATGATTGTTCGCGCCGGCTTCGTGGCCAGGAATTCGACGCTGTCGATGCGATCATCGTTGCGGGTTCAGTTCATCAAAAGACACATCAGGAGTCCGTGACTGCTTTTGCTCTGGCTCATCGGGAGCAGCTGAAGGCGAAGCCGTCCGCATTCATCTCCGTCAGCCTGTCGGCCGCATATGACAGCGGCAAAGAAGAAGCAATGAGCTATGTTGAACATTTCGCCAAGGAGACAGGCTGGCAACCGGCCTCAATCCATTTGGTCGGCGGCGCGCTCAAATTTTCCGAGTATGATTTTTTCAAAGAACAAATCATCCGCTACATTGTGATGGCAGGGCGCGACGTTCCATCCGGGCAAAATGATTGGGAATTCACAGACTGGAACGCCCTCGATCAATTTGTTGCCGAGTTTCTTGGTAGCGCCGCCGCAGCGGGCTGATCCTGCTTCTGCAAGACCATCAATCCTGGGTGCCCAGGACCGGCTCTTGAAGATTTGAACTAAAGAAATTTCAAGTGAAGCATGGCCCCGTGAAGCCTGTCCCCGCGCAGGCGGGGAACGGGGCTAGATACCGGTTCGCGTGAAGAAAATGCGTTAAAACAACAAATTAGAGCCTCGTTCCGATTCCATGTGAACGGAACAGGCTCTAGAGAAATTTCCGCTCAAGTGGACACAGGTTGAGCGCAAGAAATTAGGAAAAAACATAAGGTTAGAGCCGACACTCCGATTCAATCCACAGTACACGACAGGACTCTGTTAAGGACGACGCGATTCAGATTTGGTGG
>CAZMAC010000150.1:0-7413 GCA_964564085.1 uncultured Hyphomicrobiaceae bacterium | reverse complement strand
CACGATATGCGGCCCTACTACACCCTGGGCAACATCTTACGGGCTAACAAAAACTATGCTGAAGCCATAGGCTATTACACGACGGCACTTGAGAAATTAGGGCCCGAAGTCCAATCGCATTGGTCGGTCTATTATGCGCGGGGCGTTTGCTATGAACGCATCAAGGACTGGGAAAAAGCGGAGGCCGATCTGAAGAAGGCCCTTAAGCTCGACCCTGATCAGGAACTAGCCCTCAACTATCTCGGCTATTCCTGGGTCGATCAGAACACCAATGTGGAAAAGGCGATGCAGCTCATCCGCCGTGCTGTTCAGAAACGCCCAAGCGATGGCTATTTCGTCGACAGTCTTGGCTGGGCCTATTATCGACAGAACAATTTTGTTCAAGCCGTGAAGCATCTGGAGCGTGCGGTCGAACTCAAACCGGACGACCCCGTGATCAATGATCATTTGGGTGATGCTTATTGGAAGGTGGGACGCGAGCTTGAAGCGAAATATCAATGGAAATACGCGCTTGGTCTTGAGCCTGAGCCCGAGGACGAAAAGCAGATTCGGGAAAAACTAGAAAAAGGGCTTGCCGACGAAGCAACGACGCGCGCGGCGTTGGAGGCTCAGTCGAAACCATCGGTCAAGGCTAAGTAATCTATCCGGCGGTGGCGACGAAGGCAGATACAAGTCTGACTAACGGTGCCGGTCGCATGACCAGCTTTGCACCCGCGAAAATTAACCTGACGCTTGAGATCAAAGGTAAGCGCGACGACGGCTATCATGAGCTTGAAAGCCTGGTTCTATTTGCCGATTTCGGCGACCAGCTATGCTATTCGTCGGCTGCTCAGTTTTCTTTGACAGTGGGTGGCTCTTTTACCGATACGCTCGATAGCAGCGTCAATCTGGTGGAAAAAGCTGCATTCGCCTATACCGAAGTCTTTTGCGCCTCCAGCGCCGGTGCTTTTCACCTCGTCAAGCAACTGCCAGTCTCCGCCGGCCTCGGCGGGGGTTCGGCAGATGCTGCGGCGGCATTCCGGCTCTTAAGAGACGCCAATGGCATTCCTGATGACCTTCCAGCGCTCATTCCGCTAGCGCGAGAGATCGGCGCAGATGTTCCCTGCTGCCTTACTTCCCGCGGCGCGATTATGACTGGCGTGGGTGAACAACTACACCTGCTGTCACCGATCCCACCGATCCCGGCATTGTTGGTCAACCCGATGCGCCCGCTCGCTACTCGCGATGTCTTTCTTGCGCTGAACGCCGGCCCGCTCGCGAAGCCTACGCAAGAAGTGAGTGTTCCTGTCTTTGCGACGTCGGAAGATGTTGCAGCCTATGCGCGTGCGCGCCGGAACGATCTTGAAGTGCCGGCGCGCGAGCTTTTGCCTGAGATCGACGAAATATTCGCAAGCCTTTCCAGCGTGAAGGGCGTGAGATTGGTGCGACTATCGGGCAGTGGTCCGACATGCTTTGCCTTGTTTACAACAACTACGGAAGCCCAGGAAGCAGCGGCAAGATTATCTGTCGACCGTCCAGACTGGTGGGTTCAGCCTGTGACGCTAAGCTAGGGCGGTGGATCTCAAATCGGAAGCGGCCGTGCGACTCTATCTATTTGTTTTGGCATCGGATTTATCCGAAAACCGCTACGCATCCCCACCTTCGTGGGGACATGCTTTTCGGTCCGATGCTCTAAATCACACCCAATTTCTTCTGAAGGCTTGAGGAGGACGTTGTATATTGGAATAGCAGTTTTTTATCTGGATAGATGTAGTGATGCGCTTGCTGCGCCATAAGCGCGCTTTCGTGAAAGCCTGAGAGGATCAGCTTCAATTTGCCGGGATAATGGTTGATGTCGCCAATAGCAAAAATGCCTTTCTCCGACGTTTCGAATTTCTCCGTATCGACCGTGATCAGATTCTCGTGAAGGTTGAGCCCCCAATCAGCAACCGGACCAAGTTTCATTGTCAGACCAAAGAAGGGCAATAAACGATCGCATTGAATGTCAGACATATCGCCATTCACATCGCGCACGGTTACGGCCTGAAGCTGTCCATTTTCTCCCGCAAGTTTTGTTACCTGGCCAATTTTGAGCTGCATCGATCCCGTCGCTACAAGGTCACGCATTTTATTGACGCTGTCGGGCGCAGCGCGGAATTCATTGCGCCGGTGGATCAACGTAACCGAGTTTGCGACAGGCTGGAGGTTCAGCGTCCAGTCAAGCGCTGAATCACCACCTCCGACGATGACGATATCGCGATTACGAAAGTCCTCGATGCGCCGGACCGCATAGAATACTGATTGTCCCTCGAAACCCTCTATACCTTTGAGCGGCGGACGTTTCGGTGTGAACGATCCCCCGCCTGCCGCAATCACGATTACTTTGGCGTGAAAGCGCATGCCGCTATCCGTTTCCAGATCGAATCCGTCACCCTGCGGCGCAAGTCTGTCCACACGCTGAGAGAAATGAAAAACAGGCTCAAACGGCTTGATTTGCTCCATGAGCCGGTCGGTCAGTTCCTGTCCTGTTACGACCGGCAGTGCGGGAATGTCGTAAATCGGTTTTTCCGGGTAGAGCTCAGCACATTGACCGCCTGGGCGATCGAGGATATCGATGACATGCGCCTTGATATCGAGCAGACCAAGCTCGAAGACAGCGAACAATCCGACAGGACCGGCGCCGATAATGACCGCATCCGTTTCGACGGGCGAGTCTTCAGCCATAGTCGTGAAGCCCTTTCTCTGGAAGAATAATGAGGCGTGTTGTTTGGAAAGCTAAATCTGTTTTCAGCGTTTTCAAAAATTGATTTATCGGAACAGCTTAGCCCTGCTGTTCCGGAATTCGAACGGTAAGCCCGTCATAGGCGTCTGTGATGCGCAGCTGGCAGCTTAAGCGGCTCTCTGGCCGAACATCGAAGGCGAAGTCGAGCATATCTTCTTCCATTTGTGAGGGCTCACCGGTCGTTTCCTGCCAAGCTTCATCGACATAGACATGGCAGGTTGCGCAGGAACACGCGCCGCCGCATTCAGCAACAATACCTGGCACGTCATGCTTGATCGCTGTCTCCATCACAGTTTGTCCAATCTGCCCTTCGACCTTAAATTCGCGGCCCGTATGATCGATGTACGTAATTGCAGGCATTGTCATTGTCCCGGCGTTTGGAGATGGTTTTATCCGCAACGAAGCTGTCATGCAGCAGGCGTTACCAAGACGTCAGATCCGTTATATAAGCGAAATAAAGCCACGCTTCCACCTCGGCAGACGCTAAAATGTGACCCTGCTTGTAGAATGCTATCGATGAACAGGATTGCCTCTTCGATCTGGCCAGAAAGAGCACGCAAGAATTCCTGACGGCTACAGGCAGTTCCGCTTTGGTAAGGTTTTTCTCCCGTCTCAATTGTTTTCAGAAGCTGCCACGCCCCGACGCTTCTTGCCGAAGCTTTCAGGACTCGCGCCGCTTCCTGCCACAACGCCTCGTTTTCCGATTGCGCCAACTTATCGAAATAAACCCGCATTTGCCGCCGGAATAGCTCCAAAACCTCACGCTCTATTGCGGCATCGCCCATTGTGTACCGCGACAGATGGTTCAGATCGACAGGACCATGATTGGGATCGAAAAAGCGTTCTGCCTCGGCCTCCGCATCAGGCCGATGATTCAGGCTTAAATTCACCGAAGATCTCCGTGGAAAAATGCGAGCGCAGACGACTCGAGCGCGTGCAAAGCCAATCTCAACAACCTCTGGCTGTCAAGTCTGGTTTGTCTGGAGAATGAGAATCCAGCATGGGCATCTGCTGATCATCGATGCCATGATTTAATCTCTCAAGACAGCTTCCCAGATCTGAAAAAGATTGCTTTTCCGGCAGGATAAACCGGGTTTACCGTTGTTGCGGGAGCTTCTGTAATCTTTTTTTAGCCCCAAAATTCCGATAAAAAACAAAAAAAGCATAGACGGTGTGTGTGCTTTATATACAGCACATGCTTCCGATAAGTACCGGGGCTGTTATATTGGTCCTGGAAATTGTAAGCTTCGGGGGATTATCATGCAGTTGCCGATTGCACCGTCTTGCAACCTCAGCGATTCAAGTTATAACGGATTTTAACAGGGGCCATTTCCGTGTTATCCCTCCCCGAATAATGCGCATCGACCTTTAATTCAGGACGGCGGAATGTCTCAAAAAACGGTACAATCCCGCGACACTGGCAGTGAAGCTGCCGAGGTGCGGGACGAATCGATGTCTGACAATGCCAGCCCTTCCCAGGAAACAACAGCGCCTTCCGCTGTGTCGGCCGGCAAAAAAATGGCATCGGCAGCCAATAATAAAACACAGGTCTCGCAGGCAACTGTCAGATCTTCCGGGTCCGTTTCTCCACAAAATCGTGTCGCTTCTGTTTCCCGCGCCGCTCCAGGGCCGGTCCGCGCCGTTGCCGCGAATGACGACCTGCCTTCGATCGGCGGCTTGGTTTACGCCCTGCAGCAACGCCCGTCGAAGTCCCCTTTTTATATAGCGCTCGCCGCGTCTGTCGTCTGGCTGGTTCTTGGCAGTCTGATCGGATGGTCGATTGTTTCCAAGCAGCCTGAGTCGGCAAACGGGCTGACTGATCTTCTGTCGTCGCCGGCCGTTGTGGCGATGATTGCAACGATCATCATTCCAATTGCGCTTTTCTGGTTTTTGGCGGTCCTCGTCTGGCGTGCGCAGGAATTGCGCCTGATGTCTTCGGCGATGACGGAGGTTGCGGTCCGGCTCGCCGAGCCCGATAAGATGGCGGAACAATCCGTCGCCTCTCTTGGCCAGACGGTTCGCCGCCAGGTTGCGGCCATGAATGATGCGATCTCGCGGGCGCTTGGCCGCGCCGGCGAATTGGAAGCGCTCGTTCATAATGAAGTGGCAGCGCTTGAACGCTCCTATAGCGAGAATGAAAACCGGATACGCAATCTCATCAGCGAGCTTGCCAGCGAGCGGGAAGCCCTGGCAAATAACAGCGAGCGCGTGAGCGAAGCCCTGCGGGGCATCGGCTCTCATGTCACGCGCGAAATCTCTGCAGCCAGCGATCGCGCCAGTCACGCGATGACACAGGCCACCTCGACCCTGGCCGATACGCTTGCCAGCCGCGGCAACAAGATAACTTCGGCGGTGACGGCCGCCGGCACGGTCATCGACGAAAAGTTGGCGGAGCGCGGTGCGCGGATTACCGATCAGCTCGTCAAACACGGCGCGCAGGCATCCGAGCACATGCATCGAACCGGGCTGGAAGTCACGCGATCTATTCAAGAAACCTCCGATCGCACAGCCGCAGCGATTTCCGCAAAAGGCAACAATCTGGTTGCATCCGTCATGAGCATGAGCGAGCGCGTCGGCCGGGAAATTCCGGTCTTGCTCGAACGGCTCGGTAGCGAGCAAACGCGCCTCAGCGGCATCATCGAGGGCGCATCACAGAATCTGTCCGCGCTCGAAGGCGCAATTGCTCATCGCACCAACGCACTCGACAGCTCGCTTAATGAGCGCACTAAAATGCTGCAGACTGTCTTGAGTGAGCAAAGCAAAGTTCTCGACAATACTCTCACAGACCGGACACAAGCGCTCGAAGCCATTTTGAGCCGTCGTTCCCAGGCCTTTGAGACCGTATTGTCAGAGCGTACGAAATCTTTGGATGCTTCGGTTTCCCGCTATACCGGCAATATCCAGGAAACGTTGGATCAGCAATCTCGTTCAATGGAAAAATCGCTCTCGCGGCAGGCCAATGCGATCAACCAGGTGGTGACCTCCAACACCAGTCAAATCCAGCGGGCCGTTGACGAGCTTGCCAAAAGATCCGGATCGAGCTCTGAGGCGCTCGGCGCTCATGCGAAAATGCTGAAAGAGGTCTCCAACGGTCTTCTCGGCCAAGTCCATTCTTTGACGAAGCGGTTTGAAGACCAGGGCACGAATATCGTCAGCGCGGCGCAGGCGCTTGAGTCCCAGAACAAAAAAGTCGATACGGCGATGGAGACCCGGCAAGCGAAGCTCTCGACAATGATCGACGGCGTCAACAAGAAGGCGTCCGAGCTCGATCGCATGATGCATCATTATTCGAACATGCTCGAGCAGTCGCTTGCTCAGGCCGAACAGCGCGCCAAGCAGGTCACCGAAATGCTGGCACGGGATTCAGCCGATAAATCCCAAAGCGCTGTGAAGGAATTGGAACGACTTCGCGCTGAAGCCCAGACCCACACAGCCCGTGCGATCTCCGAGCTCAAGACCAGCTTCAATTCGCTATCGGAGCAAGTTTCAAGTCAGCTTTCCGGCTTTACCAGTAGCTTCAACGAGACGGCTCAACAGGTTCGCAGCTCATCAAGTCGCGCTTCCGCTGAGTTGGAGCAGACACAATCCGAGCTGAAGAAACAGGCGAAAGCACTACCGGAATCAACAAAACAAAGCGCCAAAGCGATGCGGCGCGCGCTGCAGGATCAGCTCTCCGCGCTCGATTCCCTCACTGAGCTGACCAATCGTCATGGCTATTCCGGTCAGGTTTCAAGACCGGCCCCCAAATCGCTACACGCTGATGACAATCACGCACCGCGCGCCGGCGCCTATGCTGAAGAGCCGCGCGAGGCTGCCGCTCCGTCTTATGAGTCCGGACGGCGCGATGCCCCACCGCGTCCGCGTGGCGGCTATGGTGAGGAATGGGGAGGCGGACGCGAGCAATATGACGATCCGAACCCCAGACCAGCCGAGCTTCAGTCCCAGAAGCCCGACATGCCGAATGATTACGATGCTATGGGCCGCCCGCCGGTGATGGGCGTTGATGACCCAGGTGTCGAGTTTTCGAATGACCGTGCCGGCATGAGCTGGTCGCTCGGCGATCTTCTGGCGAGGGCATCCCGTTCGGAAGACGAATTCGACGGCGGCCAGGACCTGTCTTACGGCGCACCGCCGTTTGCTGCCTCGCTCGAAAACAATCTCAAGCCCGAAGCGTCTCCGATGATCTTCGATATGAAGGACATCGCCAGCGCCGTTGATGAGGATGTCGCCGTCGAAGTCTGGAAACGCTACAATCACGGCGAGACGGGAATCATCAGCAGGGACATTTATAACCGCGAAGGCCAGGCGACTTTCGAGCAGGTCAAGCGTCGCTATGAGAATGACTCGACCTTCCGTCACATCGTCGACCGCTATCTCAGCGATTTCGAGCGTATGCTTCAGGATGCGCAGAAATCTGATCCGAAAGGCCGGGCCGTCCACACCCATCTGACCTCGGAGACGGGCCGTATTTATCTCGTGCTCGGACATGCGAGCGGCCGTTTGTTAATTTAGCGGCTTTCAGGCGAACCGGCTCCAGCCCCCGTTCCCGCCTCCGCGGCGACAAGCTCCATGGGGCAATGCTTCGCCTGGAAGCACTCTAGTGGTCTGACTCTGACATTTCGATCCCTCAATGTCAGCCCAGCCCACTAGCT
>CAZMAC010000149.1:0-7422 GCA_964564085.1 uncultured Hyphomicrobiaceae bacterium | reverse complement strand
TGAAATGTAATTGTGGTCTGCATTGCGCGTATGAACGATGCCCCGTATTTCACCGCTCCCATCGACACGAAGCGCAACGATCTCTCGATAAAATGGAGGTTTACCCCTCTTGTTGGTGACCTTATCGTATGTGCCATAATAGCACAAGAAAACCCGGCCCGGTCGGTTAATGCTGGACCCAGAAGCTCGGCAACGAGGCTCGAACGCGCCTTAAAAGAAGCTCAAGCCATCGCGCAGGGCACTCGCTGTAATCAGTTCCTATTTTCAGCCCAAAGTAAAAACAACTTCATTGGGAGAAGGTTGACCGGCGCATAAAAGTAAAATATAGCTTCCGGAATAACAAAAATGTACCAATAACCACCGTAATAATTAATTTGTAACCCATGCGCGCAGTCGCTTTGTTCTGCACGCGAGAGTTAATTCATACTTTTGGCGTTGCGTAGCTTTGATACAACTGGCGGATGTATTTATGTTTTAAATCAACCGAAAATGTGATCAATTTGGGTTAGAAATACTTTAAAACATTGAAGCTGTTCCATGTCCAAGAGTACAAGCTGTTTCGATGTCTTTGCCGTCGTTTTGAGACACATTTTTAGTTTCCTGCTTGTCTTATTTCTTGCGCCGGTAATCCGGCATAATATTGGACGACTTTCAGCGGCCCTCGATGTCTCGGCGAAAGAGGTCACGCTTTGCCTCCATCCACCGCTGACTGACGCCAACCTCCACATCATTTGCGACGAGGTTCTTATCGCGACTGCATAAGTAAATAGGTTTGTGTCCTATGATGAACGGGAAGATATAGACATGCGGCACCGGAACAGCACATCACAAGGATTAGGGCCCCCCCGATTTAAGTATTTCAGTTTCGTCGTTCTTCTCGCTGTTTTGGTCACGATAATTGCAACCATCGGTTTATCTTCAGATAGCGCAAAATTGCTGAAAACAGACAGAGCCAAATTGCTGAAAACCGCAAAGCTGCAAAAGCCCGAATATTTGGAGGCAGTCA
Organism: uncultured Hyphomicrobiaceae bacterium; assembly: GCA_964564085.1. Lineage (GTDB taxonomy): Bacteria > Pseudomonadota > Alphaproteobacteria > Rhizobiales > Rhodomicrobiaceae > JAHQVI01. The sequence continues at coordinate 6,416 of CAZMAC010000149.1, read as the reverse complement.
CCGATCCCACCTTCGGAACGGAATTCGTCCGTGTCACCAATCCGGAACGGGTATTCCTACCGGGCGTTGTTTGCGGGAAACAAGTTTGCCGACATCGTTACTCAAGCACGCAAGCCTGGAATGCTGACCAGTCACTCCTTCTGATTACTGAGGGATGCACCGACCTTTGCTTTGTCGACGGGCAAACTTATGAGCCGCAATTTGTCCGGCGGATTTCCGGTCAGCACGACTGCAAGTGGCACCCGCGCGATCCGGATATTATGGTTTGTGTCCATCCATCCGGCGTTTCTTCGTGGAATCCAAAAACTAAGAGCTGGAAGAGTCTTTGGCGAAGTGACGTTTACAGCGCAATCACTTTCGGACCTTACAAAGGCAACGTGTCCGCCGACGGGACGATGATTGTTTTGCGCGGTCTGAATGCGGATAAAAAACTTGTCGCCTTTGCTGTCAATTTGCACGAGGCAAAGAAATATCCCGACATCCTGCTTGGTGGACTGGAGGGCAAAAATCATTACGCCACGATTTCACCGAGCGGCCGTTATGTCTACGTCGCGCAGATGACGGGGGAAGGTCATGAGCCGACATACATCTTCACGACGGAAGGCAAGCTTGTTCAACACTGGCCCGAGCACCATCGCCCCGGGCATGGCGACATGACGATAGATGCCGATGGCGAAGATGTTTACGTCGGCGTCAGCAAATCGAAGCCGGATGAATATCACGTCATCAAGCGCCGTCTTTCGGATGGAACCGTCACCAGCCTCCTGCCCTATGGCAATGCCAGCCACGTCTCGGCCCGGAACATCCGGCTCCCGGGATGGGTCTTTGTAACATTCTCAGGATCTTATAAAGAGACATCGGAGCTTGATTACCCGGCCCCTTATTACCAGGAGGTTCTGGCTCTGCGTATCGACGGCAGCGGAGGAATTCGTCTTGCCCATACTTACGGTGCCGACGGCCCCTATCTGGCCGAGTCGCACGCCTCGCCCTCACCTGACGGATCGAGAATTATTTGGGCAAGTAATTGGGGCAAACCAAACGCTTCTGTATCGGCTTACGTAACAAGGTGGCGCCCGTCTGTTTCCGCGTCTCTGACTTCGGTGTTTCAATGAAATCATTACAGGTCATGCGCAAGATTACGACTATCCTCAATGCGGCGATGCTGTTCGCCGCTGATCGCATGACGCCTCTGGCACCTTTCGCCAGCCTCACCGCCCTGACGACCCGACATACCCGTCATATTAAAGGATGGGCATCCCAATGTTGAGAAAATACCTCGTGCCACTTGTCGATCGATTTACCAGCGTGCTCAGGAAGTCAGAGCTGGGCAGCCAGCTCGCCTCAGATGGTGCGGCGGCCTTTATGGTCTTTGTTTTCGGGCATGGGGTGGTCTTCGTCACACAGCTGCTCATTGCGAGAACCTTCGGCGCGGAGTCGCTGGGCATCTATGTCTATGTCCTGGCCTGGATGACGGTTCTGGCTTACCTGGCGATGTTCGGCTTCAATACCGCGCTACTGCGTTTCATTCCGACCTATATAGCGCGGCAGGACTGGGGGCACCTTGCCGGTGTTATCGCTTACGCCGAGCGAAAGGTTCTTCTGGTCGCATTGGCGATCATTGCTGCCGGCCTTGTCGTTATCTCAATCACGGGCGGAACGATGGGCCGCGAATTGTGGCTGACCTTCCTGAGCGGTTTCGCAATCGTGCTCCTGATACCGCTCATGACTTTGCGTTGTGCAACAGTCCGGGGCTATGGCGGAATTATCTCGGCTTTAATTCCGGAACGGGGCGTACGAGAACCCATTGTCGCAATCTGCGTCTGTGTTTTTCTTGTGCTTGGCGTTCATCAGACAGGCGCACCGCTGGTGATGAGCGCCTACGTCTTTGGAACGATTCTGGGGCTCGCTGTCGCCACGCGCTCCATGCGCCGGCTGCAACCACCGGAACTGACCGGCGTAACGCGGAAAAACGACACAACCACATGGCGCAAAGCTGCCCTGCCGCTCGTCGTTGTCACGGCGGTGGAGGCGCTCTTTGACAAAACCGGCGTTCTCATTCTTGGCCTCAATGACATGCACACAGAAGCGGGCATCTATGGTCTGGTTTTCGCTATGGCGATGCTCGTCGTGCTGCCGCGAACAGCCATTGACACATTGTTCGCACCGACCATTGCGCGGCTGCATGCTGAAGGGCAGAACTCCGAGGTTCAAAATATCGTGCGCCGTGCCGCTTTGCTGTCCTTGCTGGCCGCCGCCAGCATCGCGCTCATGCTCGGTCTTGCCGCCGGTCCCATACTCGCTCTGTTCGGTCCCGAATTCGCGGCGGGCGTGATGCCATTGCGGATCCTGCTGCTCGGCCAATTGCTGGCTGCCGCGGCCGGTTCGCAACTTCTCCTGATGGCGATGACAGGAAACGAGGCCGGAGCGGCGCGCATGCTTGTCATTTCTGCGGTTTTCCATGTGCTGGCAAGCGCACTGCTCGTGATACCGCTGGGCCTTATGGGCGCCGCCATCGCGACCGCCGCCGCACTCGTCCTCTGGAACGCGCTTATGGCCTTCGTCATCTGGCGCAAACTGCAGATCCTGCCGGGCGCGTTGGGCGTGCTTCGTCCGACTACGGCCTGACGGATCACGGGAAGCTGCCTAAGCAGAGTTCGCAAAAGTGGCCCTTCCGGTTTTGCGAAAAAACTCTGCGAAAACAAAGGAATCTAAGCAGGCATTCGTTGACCAACCAATGAATGCCTGCTTAGCGGACCAAAAACTTGGTAGTCATCGAAAAGGTTCGAAATCATGTGCGGCATAAGCGGCATTTTCTCAACGGCACCTGCTCTGGACCGGCTCGACTTGCGCCATGTTGCGCGATCCATGGCAACGCAAATAACCCATCGCGGACCCGACGATCATGGCGTCTGGCAAGACGCTGACTGGCCGCTTTGCCTCGCACATCGGCGTTTATCGATTATCGACCTCTCTGAAGAAGGCCGCCAGCCGCTGGAGTCGCATAGCGGGCGTTATGTCATAAGCTATAATGGCGAGATCTATAACTTCCAGGCCCTCATGGCCGACCTTGAGGCGCAAGGCGTTCGGTTCAGGGGACATTCCGATACTGAGGTCATGCTCGCCGCCTTCGAGAGCTGGGGATTCGATCGCACCCTCCAGCACCTCAATGGCATGTTCGCCTTTGCCTTATGGGACAAACAGGAGAAGGTCCTGCACCTGGTCCGTGACCGGCTCGGCAAGAAGCCACTCTATATCGGCTGGGCCGGAAGCGACCTCATATTCGGCTCGGAATTGAAAGCACTGCGTGCGCATCCGTTTTTTGAAGGAACGATTTCGCGCCGGGCGCTCGCGCTTTATGCCCGCTACAGCGCCGTGCCGGCGCCGTTTTCGATCTATGAGAATATTTGGCAGCTCTTACCCGGCTGCCGGCTCACACTGGATCTCTCCGGCGGGGACTTAAAGCCTCAAGCAGATATGAGCGCCCAGATGGAGCCTTACTGGGATATGGGGCAGGTTGTCGAAGAGGCGCGCGCACAGGAACAGATCGATACTGACGAGGCGGCAATCAAAGGCCTTGACGATTTGCTGCGTCAGTGCACGGCGGAACGCATGATCTCCGACGTACCTCTGGGCGCTTTTTTGTCCGGCGGAATCGACTCCAGCACTGTCGTTGCGGCGATGCAGCTGCAATCTGAGCGCCCCGTCAAGACCTTCTCCATCGGTTTCCGGGAAGCGGGCTTTGATGAGGCGGTCTATGCCCGCGAAGTCGCCAGGCATCTTGGTACGGAGCATTATGAGCATTACATGTCGGCCAAGGAAGCGCTCGAGATCATCCCGCGCCTGCCCGTCATTTACGACGAACCTTTCGCCGACGTCTCGCAAATCCCGACCTTCCTCGTGTCGCAATTTGCTCGCCAGCACGTGACCGTTGCCCTGTCCGGTGATGGCGGCGACGAGATTTTTGGCGGTTATCAGCGACACTATGTGGTGCCGGCGATATGGCAGCGCGTCGGATGGTTACCGCGCGGTGTCCGGGCGGCAATGAGCCGGGCAATCCACCTTATTCCCACCGAACGCTGGGATCGTCTGGTTCCGCAACAGCCCCAGATTGGCGAACGGCTTTACAAAGTAGCCGAACTTTTGCCTTTGGCCAATGCCTCTGCAATTTACGATCATTTGGTGGCGCAATGGCCTGATGAACAGACGCCTGTCCTTGATGCCGTTTTCTCGCGCATCCCCCTGACCAACCCCGAATTACTGCCCCAGGGGTTGAACTTTGGCGAACAGATGATGTTCAGCGATGCTTTGTCCTATTTGCCCAATGACATCCTGACCAAGGTCGACCGCGCTTCGATGGCTGTTGCCCTGGAGGTTAGGGCGCCCTTACTGGATCCGCGCCTTACTGCATTTGCCTGGTCATTACCTCGGGATATGAGGGTACGCGGCGGTGTGGGTAAGTGGTTACTTCGTCAATGGCTGGACCGTCATGTGCCGCGTACACTGATCGATCGGCCGAAGCAAGGCTTTTCGGTGCCGGTAGCAGAATGGTTGCGTGGTCCCTTGCGCTCCTGGGCGGAGGATCTGCTAAACGCTGATGCGATGAGACAACAGGGTCTGTTTGATGCGCAGGCGGTGAGAAGGTGCTGGCACGACCATTTGGCAGGCCGGGGGCGGAATGCCTATAAATTATGGAACGTGCTGATGTTTCAGGCTTGGCATGAAGAACATATCGCCGGGTCCCCCGCTCGGCGGGCGGAGAAGGAACTTCTCCCGCTCCAATGAACGCCGTTATTAAAGCTATGCAGAAGCCTCTACGGCCCCGCGCTTTTTATCGATCGTGACGTTTAGCGCGAGGCTGACGACAACAACGGCGGCCCCAGCCAGATTGACGAGGATCGTGTCCACCGGCCACATGCAGGCGATACCGGCCAGAGCAATGATAATCCGCCGTATGATTGGCAGCGGATATTCGCATGCGCCCTGAAGTCCCGCCGCAAGGCCGTAGATGCCGACAATGGCAAAACCGAATACGGTGAACGCAGCCCCCCAATCCCCCGACAATAACGGCGTATAGGCAAACAGGATCGGAACAATATAAAGCCCCTTGGCAAGCTTCCAGCTTGCGAGCCCCGTCGCCATCGGCGGCGATTTGGCAATGGTTGCCGCGGTGAATGCGGCCAGACAAACGGGCGGCGTGACATTGGAGTCCTGGCTAAGCCAGAAAACAATCATGTGAGCCGACAGCAGTGCCGTCATTGCCGCTTCCGGCGAGACCACCATATCGCGCAGCGGTCCGGCGATTTCCAACGGCAAGCCAGCGACAAGACTGGCAGCCTGGTCATAGCTCATCGGGCCGGACAGCGAAGCGGCCGCCTCCGGCACCTGAAGCATCAGGATGGCCTTGGCGCCATCACTTAGGGCTCCGTCGGCAATTTGCTGAATGACAGCGAGGTCCGAGATCATTCCGGCGAGCGCCGGCGCCGACAGGGTCGCGAGCACGATATAGGCGGCCGTTACGGGCAGGCCCATGCCTAAAACGAGCGAGGCAAGAGCGATCAGCACGATAGCAATTAGGAGATTGCCGTTCGACCAGTCGGCGATCATCAGGCTGAACGTATTTCCGACACCCGCCGTGGCGATGACATTAACGATCAGGCCGACGGCGCAAAGCAGGACAGCGGAGGGCACCATATTCCGCGCGCCGCTAATAAGCGCATCAACAATCGCTTTTGGCCCCATGGGGCGCTTGGTGAGCCAGCTCGACGCGATGACGGTAACAATGCCGATCACGGCGGCATAGGTCGGCGTGAAGCCCGATACAAGCAAGGCAATAAGCACCGTAATCGGAATAATAAAGCTGGCGCCGCCATCGCGCAGCGCTTCGCCAAAAGTGCGCTCTTCAGCAGTCTGAACGCTGAGATTAAGTCGCCGTGCCTCGATCCGTACGAAAAAGCCGACAGCGAGAAAATACAGGATGGCCGGAAGCGTCGCCATGACAACGATCTGCTCATACGGTATCTGGGTGAAGCTGGCCATGACAAATGCGCCAGCGCCCATGATCGGCGGCATAAGCTGGCCGCCGGTCGAGGCTGCGGCTTCAACGCCCGCGGCGAATTTCGGCTGGAAGCCTGCGCGTTTCATCAAGGGGATGGTGATGACGCCGGTCGAGGCGGTATTTGCGATTGCCGAGCCGGAAATTGTGCCCGTCAGGGCCGATGCAATAACGGCAATGAGGCCTGGGCCGCCAACAAGCCGCCCGGCCATGATGCGCGCCGCGTCAACGACGAATTCACCGGCGCCTGAGCGAATAAGAAAAGCGCCGAATATGATGAAGAGGAAAACATAGGTGGAGGAAATTCTGGCGATAGTGCCAAACAGCGCATCGTCGCCATAGATGGAACGGAACAGAACAGTTT
>CAZMAC010000148.1:0-7422 GCA_964564085.1 uncultured Hyphomicrobiaceae bacterium | reverse complement strand
GGATCGTGGCTGAGCTTCGCCCTGCTCCAGAGCATGTGCATCGCTTATTCGATGAATAGCTGATCGAGGCGGTCTATGGCGTCACAGAATATGTGTTCGATGCCGACAAATTGCGCGCTGAGCTTTGGGGGCGCATTCAGGACCGGCGCATCACTGTTTATTTTGAGACCGAAGCAGTCAAGGTCACGCCTCGCCCCGGAATGCCGCAGCCGGAATTAAGGGTCGATCTGTGCAATCTTCGCGACGGCGCACGTTGGGCTCTTCGCTGCGGCCAGCTCTACAATTGCACCTACGCAAGGATTAACGCCTTGCTTGGCCAAAGCGGCCTGCAAAAGATCCATCTGCGCCATGAAGCAACGGAAATGGCGTTGATCAACGTGCCGCCCAGGCTACAAAATTTCAGCGTAACCGTCATGTGCGGACCTTTTTTCTCGCTGATGCCTTTTCCGCCGAAGGGGCTGGCAACACTGAGCCATGTCAGCTATACGCCCCATTATGGCTGGGCAGATGATCCAGCCAATCTTTCCACAGTACCGCACGAACCCGCATTTCCTTTGCCTTCGCATTTCGACAGAATGTGGCGCGATGCAGCCCGCTATCTGCCTGCTCTGTGCGAGGCTGAATATGTCGACTCTGTCTGGGAGGTGAAAACGATCCTGCCGCAAAGTGATGCCAATGACAGCCGCCCAATTCTCTTCAAGCGCGATCCATACGCGCCGAATGTTATCTCTCTGCTCGGCGGCAAAATCGACAATATCTACGATCTCGACGACCTCTTCACTGCCGCGCTCAGCCGGCAGCTAGTGGAGCGAATTTGACATTTGATGCCAATTTGCAGCAAACCTCGTTTTCAAATGTCAAATTCAAAAAGCTCCATTAGAGTCAATAATTTGCTAGTGGTTCTTGAGATTCAAATATTTGTAAATCAGGGCGCTGCAGATGGGATACAAATGTTTGAATCGAACCACTAGAGTCGGACCCGGTTTGACCTCATGCGACACGACATTTTCGTCTCCGTCATTATCCCGCTGCAAAATGACCGCGACATTCTCCCCGGGTTTCTGTCAGAGATCGACGCCGTCATGCGGGATCATTTCGGTAGTTACGAGCTGATTTTCGTCGATGACGGCTCGACCGATGGCACATATAAGCTCTTCGATGAGACCCGCTCCGAAATCCCCAATTTTCGCTATTTCCGTCTGACACGGCCCTTCGGTTTCGAAGCCGCCATCGCCTGCGGTCTTGAGCAAGCGATTGGAGACGTGATCGTCGTTCTCAATCCCGCGAGCGATCCGCCATCGCTCATCCCCCAATTCGCCCGGCAGGCGAATAACACAGACGGCGTCGTCATTGGTGTGAAGACCGGACGTAAAAACCGCCCCTTCATCTACCGGGCCGCCTATCTGGTCTATTACACGATTTGCCGGATTTTTCTGGAACGCTCTCAGGTCTATGGCGCCACATATTTTATCGGGCTGACCCGCACCGCGCTCAATGCGCTCCTTAAGATTAAGGACAGCTTTCGGTATATCCGCGTTCTGGCCATGTATGCGGGCTTTGCCGTAACAAAAGTCCCTTATGAAATGATCAATCGGCGGGAGCCGCGGCGCCACAGAGGCATTTTCCCGCTACTGGCGAGCGCAGGCAATCTGATTGTCTCCAATTCCGACAGGCCGCTACAAATTGCAGCGATTTTATCCGCATTGATGTGTCTTGCTGACGTCATTTTCATTTTCTACGTCATTGCAGTGAGGTTATTTTGGGCCGATGTAGAGCGCGGCTGGGCTTCGACAAACCTGTTCAACGCCGTCATGTTCGCCGCTTTGTTCTTTGTCATGTCGATGATCTGCCAATATCTGGCACAGATCCGCAGCGAGCTCAAAAGCCGGCCGCTTTATGTCATCGGCGGTGAGCTTCAGAGCAACTTCGCACCGGATGGTGATGCTGTGCGTAATATTGTTTCTCATGAAGATAATGCGAAAGCCATCGCTTCAAGACGGGCAGTTTCGTGATACGCCTTCAAGCGACACCCGCAATATTACAGTTGTGTAATTCTTAACTAAGTGTCTTGCCGCGCCATTCATCGATGGCCATCTTACACTCGTAAGTTGCGTCTACGGGACGCGAAAAAACGGCTTGAGACGGGTTGAGACGATTTTTGCGGTAATTCCGATAGGCCGAAGCAGCGATTGACGGCTGATGCCGACTGCCTCAAACTGTCGGGTGAAATGGCCAATCATTCAGCACCGGTTCAGGCCAAAAGCACAGACTAGAGCAATGCGCGCCAAATCGGACGCGGACCATTGCTCTAAATTGTAGAAATGGATCAACTTGACGAAGTTCAATTGATTCCGATCAAACGTCGGTTGATATAGTACAAATTTGGCGTGGCAATTGCATAGTGACTTTGCCACTGATGGAAGCCAAATTTGCCCTTTTTCTACGCTTTGCGGACAATACGTCGCCGGTTGAACTAATTTGACGTAAAATCTTGAAGCGATACGTTATAATGCGGCGGAAGCCGTTACGGTGTAAGCTGAGGGAATAGGTTTCCGGTGAACTGGATATCGCAACATTATAGAGTGTTCGAATGAAACCCAGTGAAGAGATTTTCGACCTGTATGCAGAAGGTTACGGCCGGACTCAGGAAAGCCGGCTGGAGCTGAGGGAATTTCTGGAGAGCTGTCGCGAAGATCCGACAATGTATGCTTCGGCGGCTGAAAGAATGCTTCAGGCGATCGGTGAGCCAAAAGTTGTCGATACGGCAGCAGATGAACGTCTGGGCCGGATCTTCATGAACCGCACGATCAAGGTCTATCCCAGCTTCAAGGAGTTCTACGGCCTTGAAGAAACGATTGAACGGATCGTCAGCTATTTTCGCCATGCGGCGCAAGGCCTCGAAGAACGCAAGCAAATCCTCTATCTCCTTGGGCCGGTCGGCGGCGGGAAATCCTCGCTTTCCGAGAGGCTGAAGGAGCTGGTTGAGCGCTGCCCAATCTATGTGCTTAAAGCGGGCGACGAAATCAGTCCGGTTTTTGAAAGCCCGCTTGGCTTATTTGATCCAACTTCAATGGGTGAGGTTCTGGAAGACAAATACGGAATCCCCCAGCGCCGACTTTTGGGCCACATGTCCCCCTGGGCGATTAAACGGCTCGATGAATTTGGCGGCGATATTTCCAAATTCTCCGTCGTTAAGCTTTATCCCTCGCGACTCCGACAAATCTGCGTGGCCAAGACGGAGCCGAGCGATGAAAATAATCAGGACGTCTCCGCGCTGGTTGGCAAGGTCGATATCCGTAAGCTTGAATTCTTCGGCCAGAACGACCCGGACGCTTATTCTTACAGCGGCGGTCTGAACAGGACAACGCAAGGGCTTCTCGAATTTGTCGAGATGTTCAAAGCCCCACTCAAAATGCTGCATCCGCTCCTGACGGCGACGCAGGAAGGCAGCTATGCGGGCACGGAAAATGTCGGCTCTCTGCCTTATCAGGGCATCATCATCGCCCATTCCAACGAGTCTGAGTGGCGGGCTTTCCGGTCGAACCGCAATAATGAGGCTTTTCTCGACCGTATCTGCGTGGTCCAGGTGCCTTACTGCCTGCGCGTGACGGAAGAAAAGCAGATCTACGACAAACTCCTGTCGAAAAGTGAGCTGGTCGATTCCCCCTGCGCGCCGGGTACGCTGGAAATGCTTGCGAAATTCTCCGTGCTGACTCGGCTGAAGGAGCATGACAATTCCAATCTTTACTCCAAGCTTCGCGTCTATGACGGCGAAAGCCTGAAAGATACCGATCCGCACGCCAAGACCGTGCAGGAATATCGCGATGGCGCAGGCGTGACCGAAGGAATGGACGGTGCGTCCACCCGCTTTGCCTATAAGATCCTGTCGGAGACCTTCAATTTCGATACGCAGGAAGTCGCCGCCGACCCTGTTCACCTGATGTATGTGCTGGAACAGGCGATCCGGCGTGAGCAGCTGCCTGAAGATACCGAGGACCGCTATCTGGAGTTCATCAAGGAAGAGCTGGCGCTGCGTTATGCCGAATTTATAGGCAATGAGATCCAGAAAGCCTATCTGGAGTCCTATCACGAATATGGGCAGAACCTTTTCGACCGTTATGTGGCCTATGCGGACGCCTGGATCGAGGATCAGGACTTCAAAGATCCCGACACCGGTCAGCTTATGGACCGCACGGTCCTCGACAAAGAGCTGTCGAAGATCGAAAAACCGGCCGGCATCGCCAATCCGAAAGACTTCCGCTATGAGGTTGTCAAATTCTCGCTTCGCGCCCGCGCCAGGAATTCGGGAAAAAATCCATCCTGGACTTCATATGAGAAAATCCGCGAAGTTATTGAAAAGCGGATGTTTTCTCAGGTTGAAGACCTGCTGCCCGTTATCAGCTTCGGTGCTAAGAAGGACGGGGAGACCGAAAAGAAGCACAATGAATTCGTTGAGCGGATGGTCGCGCGCGGTTACACTGCACGGCAGGTCCGTCGTCTCGTGGATTGGTATATGCGGGTTAAAAAGTCTGGTTAGACGTTTCGAATGCACATCATCGACCGCCGGTTGAATCCAAAGGAGAAAAGCCTCGGCAACCGTCAGCGTTTCATACGCCGCGCTAGGGAGGATATCCGCAATGCGGTGAATGAGTCGCTCAAGCGCCGGAAGGTTTCGGAGGTCGAAAGCGGGGGAAAAATCCGCATCCGCTCCAAAAGTCTTCACGAGCCGTCCTTCCATATGGGACGGGACGGCTTGCGCGACTTTATATTACCCGGCAATAAGGACTATGTCGTTGGCGATACGATCCCGAAACCGCCCGAAAGCGCGGGTGGCGGCGGATCGCAGGGCTCGCCGGACGGGCACGGCGAGGATGATTTCGTCTTCACGCTGACGCGGGAAGAATTCCTCGATTTGTTCTTTGAGGATTTAAAGCTTCCCAATCTCGTCAAAACCAAGCTTAAGGACGTTCGCTCGCCGACCCCTGTCCGGGCCGGTTTTACCGTTGACGGGCCGCCCGCCAAGCTCAACCGCGTGCGCACAATGCGCAACAGTCTAGCCCGCCGCATCGCGCTCCGGCGTCCGAGCCTGGAAGAGATCGCCAGAGCAGAACAGGAACTGGAAGAAGCCGAAGGTGAAGATCAGCCTGACGAGGCCAAGATCAAAGTTCTGCACGAGCGCGTTCGCCGCTTGAAACATATGCGCAAGATCGTCGCCTATATCGATCCACTCGATCTGCGATATAACCGTCATGAGCGCCTTCCCAAGCCGATCACGCAGGCGGTGATGTTCTGCCTGATGGACACCTCGGCTTCGATGACGCAGTCGCTGAAGGATCTGGCGAAGCGCTTCTTCATGCTCCTGCACATCTTCCTGTCCCGCCATTACCGTGATGTGGATGTTGTCTTTATTCGTCATACGAGCGTGGCGAGCGAGGTCGATGAAGAAACCTTCTTCCGCTCAACCGAAACGGGCGGGACGGTAATCTCCAGCGCCTTTGAAGAAATGCGCCGCGTCGTCGGCGAGCGCTATCCGGCGGATGAATGGAATATCTATGCCGCGCAGGCCTCCGACGGCGCAAATGATCTCGGCGATATGGCGCGCTGCATCGATATGCTGGATGACACCATTCTGCCGCTCTGCCAATATTATGCTTATATCGAGGTCGGCACGCATATCAGCGAGAGCATCATCTGGTCGGGCTTTTCACCGCTCGAATCCAAACATCGCCATTTCGCCATGCGCCACGTGTCCTCGCCTGGTGACATCTATCCCGTCTTTCATGAGCTGTTCTCCGAGGCGGAAGGTTCGTAATGCAAGAACAGGCGCCAAAAAGGAAGAAACGCAAAGCCGAGCCGCTCTTCGAAGGCAGCGAATGGACCTTCGATACACTTAAGAACACATATGAAGCGGTTGAAAAGGTCGCTACGAAAGAGCTGAAGCTCAACGTCTACCCCAATCAGATCGAGGTGATTACGGCTGAGCAGATGCTCGATGCCTACGCCTCGACGGGCATGCCGCTCATGTACCGTCACTGGTCGTTCGGCAAGCAATTTGCTCATGAGGCAGCCAGTTATAAACGGGGTATGCGCTCGCTCGCCTATGAGCTGGTCATCAACTCCAATCCCTGCATCAGCTATGTAATGGAGGAAAACTCCGCCATGATGCAGACGCTGGTCATGGCGCACGCCGCTTTTGGCCATAATCATTTTTTCAAAAACAATTATTTGTTCCGCCAATGGACGAATGCGGATGCGATCCTCGACTATCTGGCCTTCGCCAAGGATTATGTGAAGGATTGCGAGGAACGCCACGGCCATGAAGAGGTCGAGGCTGTGATGGATGCGGCTCATGCGCTCATGCGCCAGGGCGTCAGCCGTCAGCCGAAAATTCCCGTCTCATCAAAAGCCGCAAAGGCGGAAAAGCGCAAAAAACGCCGTAAGGCCTATCAGGAAGCGACTTACGACGATCTCTGGCGCACCTTGCCGGTCAAGCGCAATGGACAGGACGGCCTGGACCCTGTCAATCCGGGAGAAGCGCAGGGCCTGACGCTGCCTGAGGAAAATGTTCTCTATTTCCTGGAAAAACACGCCCCGCGGCTGAAGGATTGGCAGCGCGAGCTGCTGCGCATTGTACGCATTTTGGCTCAATATTTCTACCCACAGCGCCAGACCAAACTCATGAATGAAGGCTGCGCGACCTTTGTGCATTACGAGATCATGAACCGGCTTTTCGATAAAGGTCTTCTCACTGAAGGTACGATCTTCGAGATGCTTCACGTTCATTCCGCCGTGGTCATGCAGCCGCCTTTCAGCGATAAGCGTTTTGGTGGCATCAACCCCTATGCGCTCGGCTTTGCCATGATGCGCGACATTAAGCGTATGTGCGAAGACCCGACGGATGAGGACAAGGACTGGTTCCCCGATTTTGCCGGAAATGGCGACGCGCTTGGCACGCTGAAGCATGCCTGGGCGGAGTACCGCGATGAGAGTTTTATTCTCCAGTTTCTAAGCCCGGCGGTCATTCGGGAGTTCCGGCTTTTTTCATTGCATGATGATTCCGAGGAGCCGGAGGTGGAAGTGACCGCGATTCATAATGAAACCGGCTACCGTGAGATCCGGCGGCGCCTTGCCCAACATTACGATGCCAGCCTTCAGGACCCCGATATCCGCGTGACAGACGCCGATCTTAGCGGAACACGGCGTTTAACGCTCACCCATTATGTTCGCGACAAGCGTCTGCTCAGCAAGCAGGACTGCGACCGTACCCTGCAGCATCTCGCCCAGCTTTGGGGGCATCGTGTCAAGCTGCTTGAAGTCGATGCCAGCTCGAACAAAACTCTACGTGAGCAGGAAGCTTTGCCGCTACCCTAGAGCAGGATGCGTTTAATCAGAGTCGACATCCTGCTCTATTTTTTGCTTTGC
>CAZMAC010000147.1:0-7429 GCA_964564085.1 uncultured Hyphomicrobiaceae bacterium | reverse complement strand
TGAAAACGAAGCGTGCTGCGAATGGGTATCAAATGTCAAAGTCGCTCCACTAGGATATCATTAAAGTCGACAGCAACACTGGCGATAGATGTGTTTGTATTTCTATCACCGCTCTGTTTGACGTCGATAACGTTTTTATCGCCAATCGTATCGGCGAACGATGTATTCGTATTCCCACTGCCAAACTGATCAACAATAACCTGATTATCGGTGCCGTCTTCAAGGTCGATAACGGATTTATTGAGAGTGTTATTGGAACCCCTCTGACGGACATTGGCAAGATTTCTTGCCCCTGCCTGATGAATGTCGGACTCGTTTGTGTTTCCACCACCCTTTTGATCGAATATGAATGCGTGGTCGGCATCTTCTTGTTTGACGTCAGAGTAATTATCAGTCGTGGAGTCGCCCGTTTACGTGACCGTAGCAGTATGACCGGTACCGATTTGATCTATCTGCGACTCATTATCGACCGCGAAGGCAGGGAATACAAAGCTTACTGAAAGCAAAGGCTATACTTAAAAATGGCGTATCATTGATTTCTCCAATTATGTTAATACGTTCTACGATTTCCGCGAGCCTTGAGGCCCACAGAGAAGAGGAAGCCTTATGCGATTTTTTGAGGGCTAACTCTTCAATTTCCCCGCCAGCTTTCAAACGAGGAATTCTAAAAAACTATATAAATATTTAGCTTTTCGTAGCATTCAGACGGAATTTAATATTTCAAATTATTTGTATTACGTCTTTAGAGTCCCTGATAGGGGATCCGTAAACCCCTCGCCTTTAGGCGACTGGATGCATTAGCATCCTGGGATGCAAAATTATAAGCAAGGCAGCCATACTGTCTGGGACTGCAAATATCATTTGGTCTGGGTGACGAAATATCATCATGACGTTTTGGGTGGCGATGTTGGTCATCGGTGCCGTGAATTATTGCGTGAGATTGCACAATCAAAGGAGATCCAGATACATGCGGGCTCGATCAATCGTGACCATGTGCACATGCTGATCTCTATCCCACCGAATCTATCTATGTGCCGAGCAGTGCAATATTTGAAGGGCAAGAATTCTAATAAATTGTTGTCGGAGTTCAAAAGTCTGAGGAAACGGTATTGGGGGCAGCATTTGTGGGCGCGAGGCTATTGGGTGTCCTCAAGCGGGAATGTGACGGATGAGGTCTGGAAAGACTATATCAAAAACCAGAAGCCGCCTGAGCCCAAAAATGGTGCGGGCGGTCGGAGTCGAACCGACACTCTGTCACCAGAACTGGATTTTGAGTCCAGCGCGTCTACCAATTCCGCCACGCCCGCAAATTCAAGCGCATGATCAGGATAAGCATCTCCGGCTCGCTCGCCTAGGTTGATCGTCAACAAAGAAATCCGCCTTGGCTATCTAAACCCGGCCAGAAGCTGAGCTCCTGAAAAAACCATGCGTCAGCCAATCAACAAAGATCACGACAATGGCGATCCGAAACTATCACGATCCAAGCGATTTGGCTCAATGGTGATCGTCATAAACCGTGCCAGAACTGAAAGAAAGAAATTTTTACCGCCAGGGCAAGCACAGCCATGATTCGACAGCGAGCCTCCTGCGTTTAACGCTTTTGACTATGAAGTCTATGATAGGATCGTAAAGGGACGTAATTAAGGGCTTCTGAGCCAGATAAAGTTACAAAGTGTAGCTGTGATTATGAGCGAGGCTAGATCAACCTGCGTTTAATCGGAATCGATTAAGCGCAGAAAAGTTGATCTATTCTGAAAGGTTAGAGCAACTGTCCGCGTCCGATTGGACGCGCGTTGCTCTAAACACGGCACGCCGGCTGCTTTGATGTATTCAGCCCGGCATTTGAAGGAGACGCCCATCGATGATCGATGGCTGGGTCATTGTTACCGTTGCGCTAAGCTATGTCGGGCTGCTCTTTGCCGTTGCGTATTTCGGCGATAAACACGCCAAATCGCGAAAGCTGACGCGCGGCCGGCCTACGATCTATGCGCTATCGCTCGCGGTCTATTGTACCTCCTGGACGTTTTTCGGCAGCGTCGGACTTGCCACGACCAGCGGGCTTGACTTTCTTGCTGTTTATCTCGGCCCGATTGTTGTTTTCGCTTTTGGGCGCCCGCTCATCCAGCGGATCATCAAGATCAGCAAATCACAGAACATCACCTCGATTGCCGACTTCATCTCGGCCCGCTACGGCAAGAATCCGATTGTCGCGGCGGTCGTAACGGTTATCGCGGTTGCCGGTGTCGTTCCCTACATTGCCTTGCAGCTCAAAGCCGTATCGCAGTCGGTTACAACGATCGTGCAGCCCAGCGCTTACGCCCCCTTTTTACCGGCGGCTGATCCCTTTGGCGACGTGACATTCCTCATTGCCATCACGATGGCGCTCTTTGCCGTGCTGTTCGGGACACGCCATATTGATACAACCGAGCACCAGGAAGGTCTGATGCTTGCGATCGCAATGGAGTCGATCGTCAAGATTGCCGCTTTCCTCATTGTCGGGACTTTCATCACTTACTGGATGTATGACGGCATCGGACCGCTAATCAATCAGGCCGCCGAATTCCCGGAGATCATCGGCCTGTTTGCGAAAGGCTTTCATGGCGGGAATTGGATCACCGTCACCTTTTTGAGCGCTGTCTGCATCCTGCTGCTGACGCGTCAGTTCCATGTCACTATCGTGGAGAACAATTCCGAACGCGAAGTCGGCCGCGCCACCTGGCTTTTCCCGCTCTACCTCATCGCAATCAATATTTTCGTTGTCCCCATCGCCATTGCCGGGCTTTTGAACTTCAGTGATGGCAGCCGCGATCCGGATATGTTCCTGCTCGCTCTGCCGCTCGACCGGGGAGCCGAGGTGTTCGCGATTATCGCTTTTCTCGGCGGATTGTCGGCAGCGACAGCGATGGTGATTGTCGAGTCGGTCGCGCTGTCGATCATGATCTGTAACGATTTGGTCATGCCGGTAATCCTGCACCGGTTGAGGCTCGTCGATGGCGAACGGCGCTATATGGGGGCGCTGCTCCTGCACATTCGGCGGGTCGCGATCTTTGGTATTTTGCTGCTGGCTTATCTGTTCTACCGCGTTGTCGGGGATACCTATGGCCTTGCTCGAATCGGACTTTTATCCTTTGCGGCGATCGCGCAATTCGCGCCGGCATTTTTCGGCGGACTGATCTGGCGCGACGCGACAGCGCGGGGAGCGATTGCGGGGATCGTATGCGGGTTTATCGTATGGGGCTATACGCTGCTGATTCCCTATTTCGTGCAGGCCGGTATCCTCAATACCGATATCTTGCAGCAAGGCTTGTTTGGCTTTCATTTTCTGCGTCCGGAAGCGCTTTTCGGCGTCGAGCTCAATCCGCTTCCGCACGGTGTGATGTGGAGCATGATCGCAAATATTGCCGCTTATATCATCGTCTCCAAATCGCGGGCGCCTGAACCGATCGAACGGCTTCAGGCCAATATTTTCATTGAAAAGGGGTTAGTGCCGACGAGTGCGCCGTCCTTCCGTGCCTGGCGGACGTCAGTGACCGTGGGAGATCTGATGCGCACCGTTGCCCGTTATCTGGGCGAGGACCGCGCCACTCGGTCTTTCTCGGAATATGCAGCAGCGCGGACTATGACACTCGCCCCGAAAGCCGAGGCCGATATTCATATGATGCGCTTTGCCGAAAATCTCTTGGCGAGCGCGATCGGCACGGCATCGTCCCGGCTGGTGATGTCGCTGATGCTCCGGCGGCGCGATACCGAAATGAAATCGGCTTTAAAGCTGCTCGATGATGCCTCTGAAGCGATCCAATATAACCGCGATTTGCTGCAATCGGCGATCGACGAGGTCCATCAGGGGATCGCGGTGTTCGACGCGAATATGAAACTGATCTGCTGGAACCGCGAGTTCCGCGAAATCTTGAAGCTGCCGCAGGCGCTGGGACATGTCGGCGTCACGCTCGATCAGATCGTGCGTCACGTGGCGGGCCAGATCGTTAAAAACCCGACCGACATTGAGACATTCGTGTCGAACCGGCTGCGCAAATATGTCGTTACGCTGGAGACATTTCAGGAAAAACTGAATGACGGGCAGCGCGTGGTCGAGGTGCGCACCAATGCGATGCCTCAAGGCGGTATCGTGACGACCTTTACCGATATTACGGAGCGCGTCGCCGCAGCCGATGCATTGGCGCGCGCCAATGAAACGCTGGAACGCCGCGTTCAGGAACGGACCGCGGAGTTGACGAAGGTGAATATTGCGCTGGCCGAGGCAAAGATTAAGGCAGATGAGGCCAATCTCGACAAGACCCGTTTTCTCGCCGCTGCCAGCCACGATATTTTGCAGCCGCTGAACGCTGCCCGGCTTTATACGGCAAGCCTGCTCGACCGGAGACCGCCGGGCGACTTCCTGCCTCTGGCCCGCAATGTCGACATTTCGCTTGAAGCGGTCGATGAGATTTTGAATGCGCTTCTGGATATTTCACGTCTCGATACAGGGGCACTCAAACCTGAAATCGGAACATTTGCGATCGGTGAACTGCTGCAGCAACTCAAGGTCGAATTTGAGCCGCAGGCTGACGAAAAAGGACTCGCTCTGACCGTCATGCCCTGCAGTCTCTATGTCCGGTCGGACCGGCGGCTTTTGCGGCGGGTGTTACAGAATCTCTTGTCCAATGCGATCAAATATACCGCCCACGGAAGAGTGCTCCTCGGCGCCAGTCGCATCGATGATGAGCTTAGGATCGAGGTTCACGACACAGGCGCCGGCAATCCGGCGAATAAGCATGAGCTGATTTTCAAGGAGTTCCAAAGGCTGAGTTCTGGTGCTCCAAGCGTTCACGGCATCGGCCTTGGCCTGTCCATTGTCGAGCGCATCGGCCGGATGCTCGATCACCCGATTCACCTGTCCTCCAGGCCCGGTAGCGGCTCGGTATTTGGCGTGAGTATGCCATTGAGCCATGCCGCTGCGGCGGACCGCAAGGAGTCTTATGCGGTTACGGCGCATCTGGGACATCTTCGCGGCTGTACGGTTTTGTGCATCGATAATGAACCTGCAATCCTGGAGGGGATGCGTTCGCTTCTTGAGAATTGGCAATGCCGCGTTCTTCAGGCCGAGAGCAAATCGGAAGCGCTGGAAAGGGTGGCCAAAGAGTACGCAATGCCCGACGTCATACTTGCCGATTATCATTTGGAAGATGAGACGGGTGTGGAGTGCATTGACAGTATCAGACGCTCTGCGGATTATGAAATCCCGGCGATACTGATCACGGCCGACCGGTCTCCGGCCGTCGAGGACGAGGCGCGGAAATCAAATCTTTATCTCTTGCGGAAACCGATCAAGCCGGCGGCGCTTCGCGCGCTGATGAGCCGGCTTTATCAGCAAAGAGCCGCTGCGGAATAAAACGCCGGCAGCCGTGCTTGGAAAGCCTCATTTTGAGGCTTCCAGAGAGTTGCCTTTAAAATTATCGAACTCGCCCGCTTCGATGTTCTTGACCGCAATAACGGCCTGCGTCCGGCTCTCCACTTGCAGCTTCTGCAATATGGCAGAGACATGCGCTTTCACGGTCGCCTCCGACACGCCGAGCTTATAAGCGATCTGTTTGTTGAGAAGCCCCTCGCCAAGCATCAGGAGGACACGCACCTGTTGTGGCGTCAGCGTCCCGATTCGCTCGATGAGCGCGGTTGTTCCCTCGTCTTCGTTCGGACCGCCGCGCGAACCGGGCGGCACCCAGACCTCGCCGCCTAACACGGCAGCAATGGCGTTGCGAATGACCGAAACAGACAAGGATTTGGGAATATAGCCGGAAGCGCCAAGACCGAGACTGCGACGGATAATTGAAGGGCTTTCATTGGCCGACACCACAACCACCGGGATTTCCGGATTGACGGACCGCAAATAAATCAGCCCCGAAAAGCCCTGGACGCCCGGCATGGTCAGATCGAGCAGAATGAGATCGACATTGCCATCGCTCAAAATCCGGCCCAGCTCTTCCAGCGACCCGGCTTCGCTCAGGCGCAAATCCTTGAAACTTGCCGCAAGCGTCTGTTTGAGCGCGTCCCGAAAGAGCGGGTGGTCATCAACGATGGCGAAATGATGCTCTGTCATCGCGGTTCGGAAATTGTTGTTGTCCGTCTCGTACTTTAGACGAATTGTCTATCAAAAGCCTTAGCGCGTTTTGTATTGAAAGGCCAAGCTTTGGCTTACATTTACCATAAAATCGGCAATTCTGCTGGAAGGGCAGGCCTTCAAGCGCTTTTATTCGTTATCAATCTGGTTCCACCGCCGAATCCTGGCAGACTTACGAGCGCAATCAGTGAAAGTTGGAAACGGTTTCCCTGTTTTATCACAATTTTTTGAAAATTGAATCGATGAGAGCCCCATGATCGATGAAGACCAGCGCAAACGTCATACAAAACGGTCATTTAAGCTGCTACTCATAGCGCTTACGCTTTTCGGCCTGTTCGTATTCGCTCTTCCGATTGCCGCGCCGCTTTTGAACGGCTACTCCTTCTTCCGATTTCCGCTCGGTCTGTTTTTGGCGATGCAAGGCGCGGTTGTGGCGATCATCGCTGCGATTTACTGGGCGGCTGCCAAGCAGGATCGGCTCGATCGCCGCTACGGTCTGACCAGCGAGCTGTAGATCGGCACTTCTGTCCTTAGCAAAATAGGGCCGATCTTTTGGTCGTGCTCTGGGCCTTCGAGGAACCAATGTCCCTCAACATCACCTATCCGACCACGAATCCGCGTCTCGGCACGAGTTTCGGCATATTTACGAGCGCTTTCGCCAGCCTCGTGCTGATGCTTATTATTCTTGAGCAGCTCGGCCTAGACCGTAGCTTGATCAGCCAGCTCATCATCGGTTTGCCGCTTCTTTTTTATGCCGGGATCGGCATGATCGTACGCACGACAAGCGTGGATGATTTTTTCATATCCGGCCAGCGCGTCCCGCCGCTCTATAACGGCTTTGCACTCTCAGCCAATCTGGTTGGCGGCGCCGGTCTTATCGGGCTGATCGGCTGCTTCTTTTTCATCGGCTATGATGCCTTGCCGATCATGCTTGGCTGGTGCGCGGGGCTCGGCGTCATGTCGATCCTGTTTGCGCCCTATCTGCGCAAAATCGGCGCTTATACCTTGCCCGGTTTCTTCGGCATCCGCTTTTCCAGCACGATCATCCGGCCGATTGCGGCATTGCTTCTTATTCCGCCCGTACTCATGTTGCTCGTCGCTGAGCTGCTGATCGGGCAGCACATTGCGCGCGTCTTTATCGACGCCGATCCGGGAATTCTGCTCCAGGCCGGCGTCGGTCTTCTGGTTCTCACGGTCATTCTTGGCGGAATGCGCTCGCTCAGCTGGACGCAATGCGCGCAGTTCATCGTCGTTCTCCTGGGAATCACTGTCCCGCTAAATACGATTTCGGATATACTGACAACTCTGCACATC
>CAZMAC010000146.1:0-7435 GCA_964564085.1 uncultured Hyphomicrobiaceae bacterium | reverse complement strand
CCACAAGCCCGGCAATGGCAAAACCCAGAATATCGTGAACATACAATAAAGGCTTTGCCAGCTCCGGATCCTTGGAGACGAGATCGGGCATGATAAAAAGGCCGAACACCCAGATCGCCGCACCATAAGCAGAAGTGCCGATCCAGCCGATCAACCCTTGAGCAATCACAAGCGCATAGAGCGCAAGATGAACAAGATGCGAAACGCTGCGCTGCATGGTGGTGAGCGTTGGCTCAGGCGCGGGAACGCCGTTTGTAAGCCGGTAAACGAGGCGGATCAGCATCAAGAACAAAACAAGAACACCGAACGACCGATGGACATGGTAAAATGTATTTTGCAGGTCGCCCGAGGGCATCCGGCCCATGGCAATACCGACCGGCACCATGATCAGAATACAGATGGCAACGGACCAATGCATAAGCTTAGCAAAAGCGGAATAGCCTTCTGCCTCATTGAAATCGCGATCAGCAAAACTGGTCATCCTCGTGCCTCCTTAGGTGCTCGCTCAAAGCAGCAATCAAATAACACATCCCCCCCGCCAAGCGAATAGCAATGCGTTTCAGGGCGCAAGGCTTCGTCCAGCCCATCGATCGGCGGCATCACAAGACCTGGCTGACCGGAGCCAAGCAACATCGGCGCAACCAGCAAATAAAGCCTGTCAAGCGCGCCTGCCGAAAGAAAGCGTGAAATCGTCTTTGCGCCGCCTTCAATAAGAATACGCCGCATCCCGTTTTTGAAGAGCAATTCGACGATGCGATGCGGGTCTATGCCGTCCGGTCCGGCTGCGACACTTAGTGTCCGGATGGTCGTGCAGTCGTAATTTTGCCCCGTATTCACTACATAAACTGCGGTGCTGCCTTCAGAAAGACATTTCGCCCGCCTAGGTAGGCGTCCATTCGGGTCGATAATGACGCGCGAGGGGCTCCGTCCCGGCACACGCCGCACTGTAAGGAGCGGATCATCAGCGAGCACAGTCCCGATCCCAACGACAACGGCATCGACCGAGGCACGCAATTGATGAAGAAAATCAAGGGCATTTGGCCCGTTAATGTATTTCGAAGCGCCCGTCGGAGTGGCGATACGTCCGTCGAGGGATTGGCCAAGCTGAGCAACAACATAAGGTCTGGCCGGATCGCTTCGGGCAATCGGCTCTAGGATTTGCGTTGGGTCGTTGTTCATAATCGCTGAGAGACTGTCAACCGGGCTTTGGGTCATATCAAAATTTCCAGCTGCGTGCTGAAACGAACAAAACGTCGTTTTGAAGTGTTAATGGATGCTAGCCTCAAAGAGGAGCAAAAGTGAGATGGGTGATAACAGTTTAACTCGCCTGATGGGCGACCAGCTTGAAGTGGCTGTGGAGCGTGCGCTTGCCGAGGTCCGATCGGGACGTCCTGTATTGTTCAATGCACGAGAACAGAATTATCTGGTCATCGCTGCCGAAGCGATCGAAGGCGACGCTCTTAACGCGCTCAAAGCGATCGGCGCTGACGCTCCAAGGCTGGTTTTGTCACAGCCGCGTCTGCGCCTGCTTGGCTGCGAAACCGAAGAGCCGGGGATCGTAAACGCTGACGATATGAGTGCTGAGCATATACATGAGCTGATCGCACAGACCGGCGCACATTTGAACGGACATGCGCCGCACCCTGCAAGCATAACGGAAAAACTGGCGCTTGAGCTGGTCAAACTGGCCTATCTGCTGCCGGCGGCCATTATTTGCAAGCTTCCCATGGAGCAAGCGGCACAGGCGACATCATTTGCCCGGATCGATGCGGATTCACTCGATCGATATAGGCAGAATGTCATCAACGCGCCCCGAATCGTCTCGCGCGCACCGGTGCCGCTTGAGGAAATTGGAGACACCGAATTCGTCGTCTTCCGCGGCGGCGAAGGTATGCGCGATCATGTCGCGGTCATTGTCGGTAAGCCCGATACGAGCGAACCTGTTTATGCACGCCTGCACTCCGCATGTCTGACCGGCGATCTTTTTGCCAGCCTGAAATGCGATTGCGGCGACCAGCTTCGGGGCTCGGTGAAATTCATGGCCGAGAATGGTGGCGGCGTGCTGCTCTATCTCGACCAGGAAGGACGCGGCAACGGTATTGCCAATAAGATTCGCGCTTACCGTCTGCAACATGCCGGCTACAGCACCTATGACGCCGATGAAATTTTAGGTTTCGGCCTCGACCAGCGCCGTTTCAATTTCGCAGCAGCAATGCTGAACCAGCTCGGCTTTCATTCGATTAAGCTGCTCACCAACAATCCCACCAAGGTTGCAGCTCTCAAGGAGGCCGGGCTCGATGTCGTCTCCCACCACCGGACAAAGGCGCGCTTTACGCTCCATAATGTGGCTTATTTGGCGGCCAAACGCGACCGCGCGGGGCATCTGATCGAGGAAGATTTGAAGTAATCGCTAGATGGGATAAATATCGCGCACGCCTACTAAACCTTGCTTTTTGAGACGCCTACCGACTTTTAACTCAAATCCGAAAGACGAAACGAACGGGCGGCATGGATCGACGCGCCTTCATGATGATTGCGAGTCTGGGGAGCTTTGCCGCTCTCCTGCCGCAAGGGCTTGCGCGCGCCGCTAAGGACAGCGCAGGCAGCGCAGAAGACTTCTCCTGGGAGGGGCTTAAAGCGAAGGCCAAAGCGCTGGCGGCACGCCCCTTCAAGCCCTATGGCGGCAATATGGACCCTATTCTTGCCGGGCTGGATTACGATCAGTATCGCGACATAAATTACAGGACCGAAAAAGCGATCTGGCGGGATAAGCCAATCCCGTTTCAAATGCAGCTTTTTCACGCCGGCTATATCTACCGGGAGCCGGTCGAAATCTATCTGGTCGAAAACGGCAAGGCCGCGAAGATCCGCTACGACCGGTCGATGTTCGATTTCGGCCCGGCCGAAAAACGCCCGACGCTGCCCGATGATGCCGGTTTTTCGGGCTTTCGCCTTCATGCGCCCGTAATGACGCCGAATGTTTTTAGCGAGTTCCTGGTTTGTCAGGGGGCGAGCTATTTCCGTGGACGGGCAAAAGGCCAGACATATGGCTTATCCGCCAGAGCGCTTGCCATCGACACGGCGCAACCACCCGGAGAAGAGTTTCCCGGTTTCCGGTCTTTTTGGATCGAAACGCCTGGGACGGATGGCGATACGGTCACGGTCTATGCCCTGCTCGACAGCAAAAGCGTGGCCGGCGCCTACCGCTTCGTCATCAGTTGGAGCATCGACGTGGTCATGGAGATCGATTGCGAACTCCATCCGCGCCGGACACTCACCCATGCCGGCATCGCGCCTTTCAGCAGCATGTTCTTTTTCGGCCCGGCCGATCACAGCTATCATGACGATTTCCGTCCGCGTGTTCACGATTCCGATGGGCTGCTCATGCAAACCAGCAGCGGCGACTGGATCTGGCGGCCCTTGGTGACGGGCGTACCAAAGATCCTCTTTTCCAGCTTTTCCGATAAATCGCCGGCTGGTTTCGGACTGATGCAGCGCGAACGCGAATTCGACCATTATCAGGATATCAACGCCGAATATGAAAAGCGCCCCGGCGCCTGGGTTGAGCCTCTTTCGGATTGGGGCGAAGGCAGCGTCGACCTGATTGAGCTGCCGACGGGCGATGAATATGCCGATAATATCGTTGCCTTCTGGCGGCCGAAAGAGCCGATGGAGCAAGGCAAGGCCTACGCCCATCGCTACAGGCTGACCTGGTGCTGGCACGTGCCCGTGACCCGCGACGTCGCTCAGGTGGTTGCAACGCGCGCCGGCAAGGGCATCCCGCCGGGAAGCCGTTATTTCGTCGTCGATTTTGCGGGCGGTTCGCTTTATGCAGGCGCTGACGAGGAACATTGGGATTTTCAGGTCACGGCAAGCGTGGGCTCGGTCAAGGCCTTCACCATCGCTGAAAACCCGATTATCGATGGGAAGCGCGTGGGGATCGAATATCACCCGCAGGGCGACAACCCCGCCGATATCAGCTTTCAGATCCGCCGTTTCGGAAAGCCTTTAACCGAAAAATGGGTTTATCGATGGGCGCCGTGATTGCTACGATCCGAGGTATTTCTGAACCACGGCCCTAATTTTCGAGCCTTTCGTTCAGATCCATGAGCTTTTCCGCCAGCCTGGCTAAAATAGCGACACTGACCGCACCGACCAGAACCGGCACGAGCAAAAAGGTCCAGTCGAAGGTTGAGCCATAGAGGACAAGCGGCGTGATACCGGCCGGCGGATGGAAGACATCGAACAGGATCATCAGGGCAACGCTGACACCAACCGCGAGCGCAACGGTTGGGATCGCCTCCAGGCCGCTATAATGCATGGCAAGACCGGCCGCCGCACAGATTAGATGTCCAAGGACGATCGCTCTTGTTCGAGCCGGCGGTGATTTTGGTGCACCCGAGACAAGCACGATCGATGTTGCAAAGGGAATGGTTGCCAGGGGAATAGCCGAAACTGTTGCTAATGTCACCATTAGGGCGATTCCGCCGCTCGCGCAGAGCCCGGAGATCAGCATTTTGAGAATGTCACCCCGTGTCATAAAAGTTTTATCGAGAAAAATTCGGGAAAGAACAAGTGTCGCACTCATGATGCCTTGTAACTTTAAAAAAATTCTGACCGACGCAAGGCGCCGCGAAAACACGCATCATTTGATGAAGCAAATCGAAATCGGAAATTATGAGTGGGTGGAGGCGTCAAACAATGCGATTATCGCCATAGTTTGGCGGTAAACGGGTTGCTGTTGGCAAAGCCATATTCCCCCTGAACCGTGACCCTTTTCCCGTGTTATGAGCGAAACGGATGCTATCAAAAATGTCGAAAGCCCCCTCTGTTGAGAATTATGGCCAAGGATCATGGGGTCGAGGATTATGAGCATGAAGAAAAATTTCCTGCTTCTTGCTTTTGTGCTGACCGCAGCGGCCCTCATGCCCATTCGGGTCTTTGCCTGCACGGCCAATGATTTTGGCGCGGTCGTCGATCAGACGGCGCAGGCCTTGCGCGATCTCAACGCTGACGGCGCGCAACGCTTCCAGGCCAAGCTTAAGGAATTTCAGCAGAAATATGATTTAAGCGATAAAGAAATCCGAGCGCGCGCCGCAAGCCTACAAGACCAGAAAATGACCGATTTCAACCGGGAAATCGATCAGCTTGTCGGCCAGATGGATGTGCTCAGCCAAACGCCAAACGAGCAAATCAACTGCGAAAAGCTTGAGGAGCTAAAGCGCGTCCGGGACCGGCTGCTGACGGTGATGGGCCAGAAATCCGGCTACATGCTCGCTAAGGCCGATCTTGAGCTGGACCGCCCTGCCGCAAAGGCCGGCTCATCGCCGGCATCCGCAGAAGCGGAAACTGGGGTGAAAAAGAGCGATCAAGCGGCCTCCGATCTCCCTCGCACCGAAAGCCAAGGCAAAGGCGACAAGCTGGCTGTCAACGCACCGGAGCCAGGCCGTCAGCAACCGCCGAAACCGCCCGCAGCTCAAGAAAAGCCGGAACCGGCGCCGAAAATGGCTGAAGCGCTAAGCGAAACGGGCGAAAAAACGGATACGCCCTCCCCTGCCCTCAATCCGGATTTGCCGGCAAAACGGCCAAGCCAAACACAAGTGGCGCAGAATTGGTCAGCGGAAAAACAAAATCTTGCGCCCCAGCCGGAGGAGCAAAAACAGGCCTATGCCTCGCCGGGCTCCGAAGGCGGCGAGCCACCGGCCTATGTCAGCGGCGAAGAAAGCTATAACGCGCCTGCGGACAATGTCGCCCCACCAACCTCGCTTGTGGCTCCCTCCCCGGGCGAAGACAGGCTTCCTCCGCCTCTCCACGGCGATCCGTACCCGCCGCAAGGTAAGCCGTATCAGCCGCAGGGTGAGGCATATCAGCAAGGCGAGCAGGACGTCGATACCACCTACAGCATCGAGGAAATCAGCGAAGCCGGGCGCGGGATTTTTGGAACCGTCACCGCGCAATTCGCCGCCGCCATCAATTATGCCTTTCAGAATTTCGGCCGGCCCAACGCTTACATCACTGGAAGCGAGGGCGGCGCAGCATTTCTTGCCGGTCTGCGATACGGCAAGGGCAAGCTGCACAGCAAGGTTGAGCCTCTTCGCACCATCTATTGGCAAGGACCGTCCGTCGGCCTCGATATGGGGGCGGAAGGCTCAAGCGGGTTGTTTCTTGTCTATAATCTGGATGCCCGCGAAAAGCTCTATGGCCGCTTCACAGGCGTCGGCGGCTCGGCATATGTCGCTGGCGGCGTCGGGCTGAATGTGCTCGCAAAGGACGGCGTGATCATTGCGCCGATCCGCACTGGTCTGGGCCTGCGGCTCGGCGCAAATGTCGCCTATCTGAAATTCACCGAGCGCCAGACCTGGAACCCGTTCTAACGCATTCGGATGGAAATTGGCGCCATCGGTTTCTCACCTGACATTCGGTAAATGGCCGGCGGTTGACCCCACATAATCTGCCGCAATCCACCCCGAAACGTCATCGCCTGATGATGTCGTACCGGTGACTTCGATCCAGGGCGCGCCTTTGCTATCGGTCGCGCCGCTGCCGGTCGGCTGCAACACCGCTCCTTCAGTAAACACCCCAAGCTTGGGCTGCTCGACAGAGGGACCGGACCGGATATTCAAGCCGCTTTCCGCGGTCACCGAGACCGGCTCCGCAAAGACGGGATCATCGCTGGCGGGCTCAACATATTGACCCGCAACCCAGCCGATCACATCCTCGCCAAGGAAGGTCGTGCCGTCGATCTCGATCCACGGATTTGCGGCGTTGTCCTGTTCCTCATTTCCGGTCGGCTCCAAGATCGTGCCTTCCGTAAAGGCGCCGAGTTTTGGCTCATCAACAGACGGGCCGGAGCGGACATTCAAACCTATGGCAGGCGTTACGATCACCGGTTCGGGATCGACCGAGGGGGCGCCACTATCTTGTGTGTCTTCGGCCGGGTCATCGCCCGCAGTTGCGCTGTCAGAGGCGTCAGTAGCGTCAATCTCGCTATCGTCTTCGCTTACGCCTTGATCAGTAGGCGGCACACCAAGACTGTTGCCTCCTGGGCCGTCAACGGGCGCATCGTCGTCTGCTCCGTCATCGGAGCTGTCAGCCGCGTCGACCTCGCTATCGTTCTCACCTGCGCCGTTGCGGTCGGTCGGTGGTACACCAAGACTATTGCCTCCTGGGCCGTCGACGGGGGGACTGTCGCCGGGCGCGTCAAGGAAGCGGATTTCCAACATTTTCAGCCCATTCGACAATGTCTTCGAGCGATTGGCGCGTGTCTATCGTATCGGGCGGCATTAAAAAGACTTCGGCGGGAATTCCGTCAAACGTAAGTGGGGCTTCGAAGTCCAGAATATTTCCCCAGTCCCCACCCACCCCGTCTGGTTCGCGTGTTACAGGAAATTCACCATTTTCCTCCGGGTGTTCGAGGTGTAATCCCGGCACAATG
>CAZMAC010000145.1:0-7506 GCA_964564085.1 uncultured Hyphomicrobiaceae bacterium | reverse complement strand
GCTGCCTGTGTCAGACCGATTGATAAAAAGACGATTGTAAGGAAAGCTACTCCAAGACGCATCACAAACCCCGCTCGTTAAGCCCAATTTGTCGGTAAGGGAATATTAACCCAATTCGAGACGGTCGCGCATCACAGAGTCTTCACCAAGGTTAAGATCGCTCGTTTTTTAGCCACCTTACATAGGCAAACGCCTATCGATTGCGGCATGTTTGATCGAGACGTTGCGGAATCGGCGTGATAAAGTTAAACAAGGCTGGGGGCCAAGTGTGGGGCCGTTAGGATCATCGATTTTGCGGTATTTCCGTCGCCTTCACATTTCTGAAACACGAATCCCCGTAACATTAGGTATTGATACAGCGTTTGGGATAGAACTGTGCATCAACCGGGCCAGGAAATGGGCTTGAGCAAACGCTACCGTACGCTTTTCATCTCAGATGTACATTTGGGAACCAAGGCGTGTCAGGCCAGCTCACTTCTCGAATTTCTCAAAAGACACGAAGCAGACACCTATTATCTCGTGGGAGATATCGTCGACTTCTGGCGCATTCGGCGCAAACCGCATTGGCCGCAAGCGCATAATGATGTGATTCAAAAGCTCCTGCGCAAGGTTCGCAAGGGCGCACGTTTTGTCTACATTCCAGGCAATCACGACGAAGCGCTAAGATCCTATTGCGGGCAGCATTTCGGCGGCATAGAGTTCAAGATGAACGATGTTCATATCGCAGCCGATGGGCGCCGTTTCCTGATCATGCATGGCGACGAATTCGACGTTGTCATTCAATATGTGAAGTGGCTCGCGTTCCTCGGTGACTGGGCTTATGTCCTTGCACTCGGCCTGAACACCGCGTTCAACAAAGTCCGTCTCCAATTCGGATTTTCCTATTGGTCGCTCTCGGCTTATCTGAAGCAGAAGGTTAAAAAAGCCGTGAATTATATAGGCGATTTTGAGAGCGCTTTAGCGGGTGAGGCCAAGCGGCATAAAGCCGATGGCGTGATTTGCGGGCATATCCATTTTGCTGCGATGCGGGATATTTCCGGCATAGCGTATATTAATTGCGGAGATTGGGTCGAAAGCGGGACTGCCGTCGGCGAAACCTTCGAGGGCAAATTCGAGATCATACGCTGGCACGACATCCAGCAAATGGAAGAGGCCGAGGCTGCTGCCCTGCAGCGGACCCCCGCCGCCGCCTGATGCGCTTTCTTATCGCGACCGACGCCTGGTATCCGCAGGTCAATGGCGTCGTTCAGACTTATAAACGTCTTTGCGAGCAGCTTGGCCATTTCGGCCATGAGGTCGAAATTCTTTCGCCCGTTGGGTATCGCACGATCCCGATGCCGACATACCGCGAAATCCGTCTCGCCTTGATAGGGCAATCGCAGGCCAAAAAGAGGATCGAAGCCTTCGCGCCCGATTACGTTCACATCGCAACGGAAGGACCCATCGGACTTGCCGCGCGCGCTGTTTGCCTCAGGCAGGATCGCCCCTTCACGACGAGCTATCACACCCGCTTTCCCGAATATGCAGCGGCGCGTCTGCCTGTCCCTGAATCCTGGGGCTACAGCTATTTGCGGTGGTTCCACAATGCGGCCAGAGGCACAATGGTGGCGACCTCATCGCTCAGAGCCGAATTGGCGGCGAAAGGATTTGTGCATTTATTGCCCTGGTCGCGCGGCGTGGATACGAAACTTTTTCGCCCGCGAAATGTCCGGCTGTTCGGTGACGGACCGGTCTTTCTCTATGTCGGCCGCGTCGCCGTGGAGAAGAATTTAAGCGCTTTTCTAGATCTTGACCTACCGGGCAAGAAAGCTGTCGTCGGTGGCGGGCCGCAATTGGAGTCGCTGAAAGCGGCTTATCCGGACGCAATCTTCACCGGGCCACTCTTCGGCGAAAAACTTGCTGAGGCTTTCGCGTCCGCCAATGTCTTCGTCTTTCCAAGCCGCACCGACACATACGGCGTCGTGCTTCTCGAAGCGCTTGCCTCCGGCGTTCCCGTTGCGGCCTATCCGGTGACAGGTCCAAAGGACGTCATTTTGAATGAAAAAGTCGGATTTTTGAGCGAAGACCTTAAAGACGCTGCAATGCAGGCTTTAAAAATAGATCGGGCGGCTTGCAGGGACTACGCTCTCGGTTTTAGCTGGGAAACCTGCGCCCGTCAGTTCATGACCAATATTTGCTCCGCTTGCGCAGTTGCGCATCTTGACCGCCATGACCATCACCTCTCGACTTCCCTCAATTGAGGATGTTCGCGATGCGGCTGCCGGCATCAGGCCTTACGCCGTTCACACGCCGCTCCTGGAGTCCGCGTTTCTGAATGATAAGGTCGGCGTGCGCGTATTGTTGAAAGCGGAGATGCTGCAACGCACGGGGAGCTTCAAATTTCGCGGCGCGTATAACTGCATTTCGCGGATCGACAAGAAAGGCTTTCCGGGCGGCGTTGTTGCCTGTTCCTCCGGAAATCATGCGCAGGGCGTCGCTGAAGCGGCCCGGCTTTGCGCAATCCCGGCAACGATCGTGATGCCGTCCGATGCGCCGGCCAATAAAGTCGCGCGAACCCGCCGCTCAGGTGCCGATGTCGTTCATTACGACCGCTTTAGCGAAGATCGCGATGAAATCGCCATGGCGCTCGCAGACCAAAAAAGAGCAATGTTCGTTTCGCCCTTCGACAACCCGCATGTCATTGCAGGTCAGGGAACGGCCGGCCTTGAGCTGGCGGAGCAGGCCAAGGCGGCCGGCGCGGAGCTGGAAGCCGTCCTGGTCCCTTGTAGCGGCGGCGGGCTGGTCTCGGGCCTCTCGCTCGCGATTAAAGAGGCTATGCCGGCTTGCGCCACCTATACGGTTGAGCCGAAAGGTTTCGATGATTTTGCCCGCTCGCTCAAAAGCGGTGCGCGTGAGACGAATCCGCCGAATGCCCGATCGATCTGCGATGCGCTGTTGATGACAAAGCCCGGCGAGTTGACCTTCGCGGTTGCTAAGAATCGGCTCGCTGGCGGTTTCGCCGTGTCCGACAATTTAACCCGGGCGGCGGTCGCATTTGCATTCAAGGAACTGAAACTGATCATCGAGCCGGGCGGCGCCGTCGCCCTCGCAGCGCTGCTTAGCGGGCAATATAAAGGAAAAGGAGGGCCGGTCGCGATCGTTCTCTCAGGGGGAAATATGGAGCCCGAAATGCTCGCCGATTGTCTCGGTCTTGAGAGTTAGGGCATCGGATTTATCCGAAAAGTGGTGTCCACTTTTCGGTTCGATGCTTTAAAGGCTCAGGCTTTGGATGGCCCACGAAAATCTTTTTCCTCGGAAATCTCGAAAAGCGCAGCCGAAATTTCTTCGACAAGCTCATCGGAGATGCAGCGTTCGGCGTCATCGCTATCGGCATGATTACGCGCGCTACATGCGTCATCCCCATCCGGCGCGCTGAAGCTGTAATCCTCGTCAAAAGCGTTCATCAGCTCTGATTCGATTTCGCTCAGAAGGGACGCCATGCGTTCAGCACGTGCGAGCAGCGTTTCCTGATTGGTGCAGGCCTCCTCGATCACGCCGGCGCGTTCGGAGATTTGATTGGCCACGCCTTGAAAAACGCCGGCCGCCTGCAGGGCGTAGGCCGCGCTTTGAATGCTCGCGGCCGCATCGCGAATGCTTCGCGTTTCTTCAGTGATGGCGGCGGGCACGCTCTCAAAATTAAAGCGGCGCAGCGGGAGTTCCGCAGCGCCCTGATCCATGCGCGGCAGCTGAGCCATATCGCCGCGCGCCTGGTCGACAGCGTCGTGAAGCGTCATAAGCGTATCGAATGCGGGCGTATTCTCAAGAAGCTGCCCATTGTCACGCATTGCGGCTTCAAGCTTACCGATCGCATTCAGCAGCATTTTCGTTTCGGCGGAACGGTTACGTTCCAGATAACAATGCAAAAACCAGCGTCCCCGGCTGGTTTCACGAATGGCGCGCTCAATGGCATCATAGTCCGCAGTGAGCGATGTGATATGTGGTGTCGATAGGGGCATCGGCTGTTTACGATCCAAATCAATGCCGGGATGGTACAACTTCTAGGCGGTGACTATGCATCGAATATGTTAGCGATTGGTTTAGCGAGACGTGCTTCGGGCAAATCATTTTCATAAAGCGTCGGATGCCGGCTTCGCGCTGCGGCTTTCAGCCTTCTTCGTCGCCATTTTTTTTATTGTCGGCTGCTATATGCCGTATCTGCCGCTTTGGCTGAAATGGCGCGGGCTCACGGACTTCCAGATTTCGCTGATCTATGCCGTGCCGGTTTTTGTCCGGGCGCTGTTTACGCCCGCTATGACGTTTCTCGCCGACCGCACCGGTCGCCCTGTCAGGCTGCTTTACTGGCTTGTCTGGGGCACGCTTTTTTGTGTGCTCATCCTGCCGTTTACGGACGGGTTCCCGGCAATTTTTGCGATTGTCCTTTTATATACCCTGTTTTGGATGTCTGTAATCCCGATTACCGACTCCGTCGCCCTGACGGGCGCACGCGAAGCCCGGGCCGATTACGGACGGATGCGCTTGTGGGGATCGCTGAGCTATATCGCGATGACCTCGGCGGGCGGCGTTGCCGTGGATTTTTGGGGGCCTGAGGCCGCGCTCTGGCTGTTCATCGGCTCGGCCGGATGTGTCGTTGTCGTCGTTCACTGGCTTCCCAGCGATAGCGATAGGGATCGAGCCGCGGGAGATGGCCAAAGCACCGCCCTGCCTGCCTTACGGTTTGCCGATGTCGGAAGATTGCTCACCAGCCCGCAGCTCTGGCTTTTCCTTGCCGCCACGAGCGCCACCCAGTCCGCCCATGCGGTGTATTATATTTTTGGCACGCTGCATTGGACATCGCTGGGCATCTCGCCCACGGTCATCGGCGCATTATGGGGGATCGGCGTTATCGCGGAAATCGCGCTCTTCGCGTACAGCGCCCGTATTGGCCGGCTCTTCGGCCCGGTTCAGCTTCTCGCGCTCGGCGCGGGCGCGGCCACCATTCGCTGGACGATCACGGCTTACGATCCGCCGCTGGCCATTCTCTTCCTTGTCCAGACGCTGCACGGGTTGACATTCGGTGCGGCGCATATGGGCGCGATGCAGTTCATGACCCGATCGATCCCAAAATCACTGGCGGTCTCAGCGCAGGGACTTTACGCCTCGATTACGATGGGCATCGGAATGGGGTTGGCCTCTCTGGCTGCAGGACCGCTATACCGGAGCTACGGGGGCAGCGCATATCTGGCCATGTCGGCGCTTGGGTTTTTCGGTTTCGTGATGACGATCCTGCTCATGAGGCGCTGGCAGGGCGGGACGATCATCGCCCCAGACGAGATGGACAAGGCCTGAGTGCGAAAGCGAGATGGGAAAAAAATGAAGCCCTATTTCGGATTGGCGCGCGGATACTTGCATCATGCTTTAATGTTGCGTTAATGGCAGTAAGAGGATGACATAAACGCCCAGCAAGGAAGAAATATCATGGCAGATCCGGTTCCCGCGCAGCTTAGCCCATACTTGGTCGAATTGGTGGAAGGGCGGACATATTTCTGGTGCCGCTGCGGATTATCTTCTCGTCAGCCCTTTTGCGACGGATCGCATAAGGACACAGGGATCGAGCCGCTCCCCTTCAAGGCCGAACGCTCGGAAGCTGTTAATTTATGCGGCTGCAAGCAAAGCTGCGATCAGCCCTTCTGCGATGGATCGCACAACGTACTTTGAGCCGCCACGGCGGTCAGGCTTGGCATCTGAGAAATCGATGAAAAGCGGAATGACGCTCAGGCGTTACAATATGCCTGTTTCGACATCTTCGATGGAATATCCGAGCTTTTCGAGCCCTTCTTCCAGATAGTCTGCCAAAAGCGGAATACCCAACAAATAATCTTCGGTCTTATTCACGCGTTCCGACTTTGCCGTTGAGATCGCTTCATCCAGCTCTTCCGGCGAAAAAGAGCCTCGCCCAACCCAGGCAATGGCAACAAGACTGGCCTGCTCGTCCTCATTCAGATTGCCAATGAACTCCGCCAGTTCACTGCGTGTGGCATCGCTGGAAAAATTCTCCAAAACCGAGTTGCCGTCTTCCTCGCGAAAACCGGTTTCAACGACATCCTCCCAGCTTCCTGTCTTGGCATCATATTCTCGTGCACGAACAATAATATGAGCCACTTTTTCCGTCGAAATCTCTAGCATCGGTAACTCATAAAGTTTTGAGAAAGAAATAAGTTTGACTAATCAGTCTATAGCGCAGCGGCTAGAATGATCAAGCCAACTTCGAATATTTGCAAAGACGCTTTCGAACATCTCAGCTGTCAGCATACCCGTATTGGTATTGTAGCGGGAGCAATGATAACTGCCAAATAAACGGACATCACCGCCGGGTACTCCATGAACAACGCCGTGTGAAAATGGAAAATCTTTTAATTTCAAGCCTAAGGATTTTACAGTGGCCACATGCGCTATGCGCCCGAGAACAAGGATTGCCTGCAAATTCGGCAAAGATGATATGCGCGGCTGCAGAAACTGACGGCACATATTGATTTCCGGCGTCTCCGGCTTGTTGGCCGGGGGAACGCAGCGTACGGCGTTCGTGATCATGCATTTATTGAGCTGCAGCCCGTCATCGGCGCGCTCCTGGTAATCGCCCGAAGCAAATCCGAATTTGAGCAGCATTTCATAGAGAAGCATGCCGGCGTGATCGCCTGTAAACGGTCGGCCGGTTCGATTGGCGCCGCGCAAGCCGGGGGCAAGCCCGACGATGAGCAATCGCGCATCGTCCTGGCCGAATGAGGGGACCGGCGCGTTGAACCAATCAGGATGAGCGGCCCGGTTCTCGGAGCGGAATGCGGCAAGACGCGGACATAAGACACAGTCGCGATCAGGTTCGGCGAGATTCATGAAACGGTCTTTTACTAAGAGAGCCCGAAAAGCTATTAGAGCCTACGACGCTCCGACTGCATTGGAGCGTCGGCTCTCACCTTTTATTTTATCGCGCTTTCCGAGCGGCGAACCGGTTTCCAGCCCCCTTCCCCGCCTGCGCGGGGACAGGCTTCACGGGGCCATGCTTCGCCTGAAAGCATTCCAGGATATGCGCGCACAAGTCTTACGCTGCAAGTGTGTCAAACATCAATGCACAGAAGCGTTGTGGACAAAAACGGAGAATAATCATACCGTCAGCTTTGCGGCGCCTGGTACCGCTCATGCGGGATCACTGCAATCGGCACAAGCTCAACCAGCAGTTCCGGTATGACCAAACCAGGTGTCTGGATCAAAATACTTGCCGGGGCCGTGTCTGGCCGAAGCTTTTCGGCCCGGACGCGCTGGATGATTGGGAGATCGACCGGATTTAGAAAGAAAATCGTCAGAGAAACAATATCTTCAAAGCGCCCGCCGACGTCTGCAAGAATGGCCTCAACATTGTTGAAGCTCTTGTAAACCTGTTTTTCGCAGTCATTTTCTCCGACAAGAGCGCCGATCTCATCCCAAGCAACCTGTCGTGTCAAAAACATAAGACGACCTTCAGGCGCACCGCAACCG
>CAZMAC010000144.1:0-7532 GCA_964564085.1 uncultured Hyphomicrobiaceae bacterium | reverse complement strand
AAAGCGCGATAAAACAAACAGTTAGAGCCTACGCTCCGATTCAGTCGGAGCGGATAGGCTCTTATTCAAGGAATTATGGCGGCGTAGATCGCGGCATATTGCAGGATCGCACCTGCCAGGACGAAAACATGCCAGATTACATTATGAAACGGCATCCGCTCCAGCAGATGAAAAATGACACCGGCCGTATAGATACAGCCGCCGAGCAGGAGCAGGTTCAAGCTGTGGGCTGGCACAGCATCGATAAGAGGCCCGATCGCGAATAACACGCACCAGCCTTGGGCTAAATAAAGAAAGATCGAAATTTTATCGAGCTTACGCGGATAAAACAGCTTCGCCAGCACGCCTAACACCGCAATAATCCAGACCGCGCTTAAAAGAAGAAAGCCGGTCGAGCCGCCGATTTTCAGACCAAAGGGCGTATAGCTCCCGGCAATCATGACAAAAATAACGGCGTGATCGATACGGCGCAGGATTTCCTTGATCAGCGGACGGCTGACGAAATTATAGCCGGCAGACGCTGAGAACATGCCGATCAGACCCATGCTGTAAACGCTAAGGCCGGCAATGTCCTGGAGGGATGAATGCTCAATTGACGCGAAAATTAAGAGGCAGCCGCCGATGAGGCCAAAAAAAATGCCGACAAGATGCACAATGGCGTCCGCAGCGCGTTCTGCTCTTGAGTATACCGGGAACCGGATGGGCTGCGCCTCCCTTCTGTCGAGCTTTCAATTACAAGGTTAAATCGAACTGGCCGAAACTGCAACCAGGAGGCTTGCTCAGAATGGCGTCGGGCCGCGTCAGTCCAGGGCGGCCGGCTTTGATGAATACAGCGGGTCGAAGAGATATCTTGATCAATAGAAGAAGAGTTATGATGCGATGCGCCAGGAAAATGACGGTCACTCGCAAGCGCAGCGCTTAAGCGCTTAACGCCGCCTTGGTCCGCCCCCACCGCGCTGAGGCCGGCCGCCTCCGCCGCGCGGGCCAGAATCTGTTTTGTGACGGAACACTACGCGTCCTTTTTCCAGGTCATATGGCGTCATTTCGACCGTAACTCGGTCCCCGGCGATGGTTTTAATCCGGTTGCGCTTCATGCGTCCGGCTGTATAGGCGATAATCTCGTGTCCATTGTCGAGCTGCACGCGGAACCGGCCGTCCGGCAGGACATCGGTCACAGCTCCTTCGAACTCTAACGTTTCTTCTTTAGTCATTCCGTTTCCTTCATTTAACCCGGCATTTGCGTGGCTTATGCCCCGCCCCACTGCCACAGGGCAACACATAATCAAGCGCTATTTCGAAGCGCATACCCCTTATGACAAAGCAAATGCTGAGTGCCTCTTGTCGCTAATATGCATAAAACGCGCAATACCGCCATGATCTTGATGGCGCAAGCCTTGTTGAATGGAAGCTGATGGGTGCGTTTTAATGCCGATTCGCCCGTCAGTCAGGCGCATTTGAGCAATCTCGATCTTTAATTGGAGCGCCAGGGAAAGAAGTCAAGCAAATCTCATCTTCCTTTTCCCAAAAGACCGGCGGATACTTTCTTACCCTTGCCGTTTGCCGCGATTGCATAGCCCAGATGCGTTGCCTCAGTTTTCAAAAGCATGGCTTTGTAGCGATCATTTCGGACCCATTGATCGATAAAATAGGCGACATCGGCCGCAACTGGCTTCACGCCGCAACCGCCGCAGGACGCGCTCAGCAGCGTCAAAGATGCCCAATCTTTCCGCGCGCCTTCCGGCAATGCGGCGTAGATGTCGTTCGATTGCCGGATTTTGAAGCTTTCATCGCTGCGAGTTGGAACGATCTTGCGTGCGGCCTTCGAAAGCGCTGCGCTGAGTTTGAGGGGGGACTTGCCCGCGGATTTTCGAAGTTCATTGATCTTGCTAAGGGCGGTTTTCGCCTGTTCCTGTTCCGATAAGGGATGCGAGCCGTTTGTCGCGCCGGTCACTTGCGGTGTTCCGGGGCCGGCAAAGGTTTGCACCGCATAAAGGCGGCCATCTTGACCGGCGGCCATACCAAAGCCGAATGTGTTTAGCCCTTTGTGCAGAATGTTTGCGCGATGACCGGGGCTTTCCATCCAGCCCTTATGCATCTGACGCACATAGTCTTTCGTCAAAGGCGGCGCACAGCCATCGCATTTGGCGATATTCTCCGCCATCAGCAGCCATCGGCTCCCGCCGGCGGCTTCGAAACGCCCGGCCACTGTCTGACCTTCGGGCGAGCTGTGGGCGTAGTAATTGCGCTTCAGCATGTCATCGGCGTGAAACTGTGCCGGTTGATTCAGCTTCTGCTCAAGCTTTAAGGGCGGCAGTTTCTGCCCGGCGCGCGATTTATTAACGAGTTGAAGCGCGAGTTTGCGCAGATTGTCGATGTTAGAGGTCTGAGCGGCTGCCGGATTTGCCAGGATCACGCATGCGAGGCACGCAGCAGAAACGCTCCGCAACATTTTCAGCGCATTAAGGTGACGGAACAAGCGCAAAATTTGACTTCCTTCAATTTCTAGAAAGCTAACGCGTGGCGTGCTGAATCTTTCCGAAGAAATGCGATAGACTATCAATGGATGGATCGTAAAGCCGCAAATGGCTGCGGAACAGCGCCCTCATCACATAGGACCGCTTATGAACGTCAGCGCAATTCTTGAAACCATTCTTTACGCCGAAAAACTCGACGCGGCAGAAGCTTTTTACCGCGATGTGCTCGGTCTTGAACGCATCGCCCGCGCTGGCAACCGGCATGTCTTCTTCCGCTGCGGCGATCAGGTCCTGCTGATCTTCAACCCCGAGGAAACCGCGAAACCTCCGGCAGAGGGCGCGCTTCCCGTGCCGCCGCATGGGGCGATCGGGCCCGGCCATGTCTGTTTCAAAGCCTCTGGAAAAGACATCGAGAGCTGGCGCGCAACTCTCACCGAGGCCGGCGTTACCATCGAGTCAGACTTTGAATGGCCACAAGGGGGCCGCTCGATTTATTTCCGCGATCCGGCCGGAAATTGCCTGGAGTTCGCCGAGCCGCGTATTTGGGGATTGGACAGAGGCGGCAGCGGGAAAGCGCCCGTCAAGCAATAATATCACGCTTACGGAGCCCATCGATTTCATCTGCATCAAAACCAAATTCGGCAAGCACCTTGTCCGTATGCTCACCGGCCAGCGGAGCGGGGCTATGAACGCCGCCCGGCGTTCCACTCATATGGAGGGGCGTATTGGCGACCGTCAGCGGGCGCAGCGCGCCTGGCATTTCGACTTCGGCGAGCATGTTGCGCGCGGCAAAATGCGGATCGGCGAAGATGTCGTCAGCTTGGAAAACCGGACCGAAGGGAACCTTGCCGCCCAGCGCGTCCATCAGCTCGTGCTTGGTCCGAGTGCCGGTCCAGTCGCTGATAAGACCGTTGACCTCCAGACGTCTCTCAAGCCGCGCGGCATTCGTCGCATAGCGGGGATCGTTAATAAGATCGGAGCGGTCCATAATTGTCGCCAAAGGCTTCCAGAACTCATCTTTCGGAACGCCGAGACTCACAAAACCGTCTTTAGCCGGAAACATGCCGAATGGACAAAGGAGCGGATGACCGCTGCCTTCCGGCTGTGGCGCAATGCCGCTCGCGCTGTATTGAAAAACGATCCGCTCACAGACTGCGAGCACACCGTCGACCATCCCGATATCGAGAAACTGTCCCTGGCCTGTGCGCTCAGCGCGCCAGCAGGCGCTCGCCACCCCGAAGCCAAGAAACATGGCAGGCAGAATATCACCCACGCCAGGGCCGATCTTCGTCGGCGGACTGCCGGGACTGGCGCCGGTAATGCCCATAATACCGCCCATCGCCTGCGAGACCGGATCATAGGCGGGCCAGCCCGTATAAGGGCTTTCACCTGTGCGCTTATCGCCAAAACCGCGCAGGGCTGCATAAACGAGACGCGGGTTGATTTCGGCAAGCATTTCATATCCGAGGCCGAGCCGTTCCATCACACCGGCCCGGAAATTCTCAATGACAACATCGGCCTTCGCAGCAAAACGGCGCAGGATGTCCTTACCCGCATCCGTCTTCAAATTGATGATGACGGACTCTTTATTGCGGTTGATGGAGGCGAAGTAAGCACCATAGCCGCCCTTTTCCGGCGGAATGGCCTGTGCGAGGAATGGTCCGATACGGCGTGAGTCCTCGCCGCCCGGCGGCTCGATCTTGATCACGCGTGCGCCCTGATCGGCCAGCATCATGCTGGCATAAGGACCGGCAAGCATGTTCGTTAGATCAATGACGGTCAGGCCATCGAGGACGCCGCGAGGCTTTTGCGTCTCATTGTCTGGCATGGCCATGCGGTGTGTCTGCCTCAAACGACGCTCAGCGTAACGTCTCCGACGCCTTCGACACCGCCGCGGAGCTTATCGCCGCGCTGAACCGGTCCCACGCCTGCCGGCGTGCCTGAGAAAATCAGATCGCCAGGCGCCAGCGTGAAATGGCGGGATAGATGCGCGATAATTTCCGGCACTTTCCAGATCATCCGGCCGATATCGCCATTCTGTTTGATCTCGCCATTGACCTCCATCCATATTCTGGCTGCATCCGGATGTCCGATTTCGCTTGCGGGCACGATGGCCGAACATGGAGCGGACGCTTCGAAGGACTTCGCAACTTCCCAGGGCCGCCCGCCCTTTTTTGCCTCGGCCTGCAGATCGCGGGCGGTCATATCGAGCCCGGCGGCATAGCCAAAAACGAGGCCAAGTGCTTTTTCGGCTGGCACCTCATCGCCGCCGTCCCCCAGCGCAATCACGAACTCGATTTCGTGATGAATCTCCCGGCTCGTCTTCGGGAAGGGGAAGTCCTGTCCGGGCAGCAGGATGCAATCGGCGCTCTTAAGGAAAAACACCGGTGGCTCGCGGGAGGGATCGCCGCCCATTTCCAGAGCATGATCGGCATAGTTCCGGCCGACACAGTAAATGCGGTGGATCGGAAAAAGCTTTACCGATCCCGCTATGGGAAGCGCGGGAATGGCTGGGGGATTGAAAAGATAGTCACGAGTTTCTGCCGGCATGAACAGGCTCCTCTAGAGCATTTTCAAGCGAAGTGGATACCGGTTCGCGTGAAGAAAATGCGCCAAAACAATAAATTAGAACTTCGTTCCGAATACATGTGATCGGAACAGGCTCTAGCGTGCGCCGCAGCGAGGCGGTGTGAAAAAGCATGACGAAATTCAGCAGAAAAGCAATCGCGATGCAATTCGCCGTTGGGGAATGCTCTCTAAACGTCCGGCTTGGTATTGCGCCGAATTTCGCCTAGTCTGAATAGCTTGGGCGGAACGCAATGAAATATAAGCGTTCGAGAAAAAGGAGGAAACCATGCCAGAAAGCGTCTATAAAACCGTCGAAATTATCGGAACCAGTACACAGTCCTGGGACGAAGCGGCACGGATGGCCGTGGAGCGAGCGAGTAAGTCCATACGGGATCTGCGCGTTGCGGAAGTGATCGCCAACGATGTCGTTATCGAAGACGGCAAAGTGCAGGCCTTCAGGACCAAGCTGTCGATCTCCTTTAAGCTGGAGAGCGGCGGCTCGCTGTAAACTGTCTTGCTAAAAACGCACCGGCGCAGATCATGATCAGGGCAATTCCCAGCCAGTAGATGACGCCGGTGCGGTTAAAGGTGGCATAAAGCGTTGCGGTCAGGACGCCGATTGCGGCCAGCAGCCTTATCAGCCTGACAGCCAAAGAGTCAGCTCTCGGCACGATCCAGGCCAGCACGATGTCGAGCGTCCATATCACGAGCACAACCCCGACAAGAATCGCGCCTGTATCACCCATGGTCAGAGGGACAGTCGAGACATCGGCATTATGCATGCCATAAAATGCAAATGCGACGTGCACGGCCATTGCCAGAAAGGCAAAGCTCCACCAGAGTCGCCAGAGTTTTGGTAAAGGCGCCCGGCCGAATGAAAAAATAAAAACGGCAAGGGCTGGAGCGGCAAGCAGCATGGCGACGCGAAATGTCCATTGCGTTCTAGCGTAAATGACATCTGGCGCAAAGGTCGCCGCAATAATCGCGCCGCCAAGAAGGATGCCGAAAGGCATGAAGGTGAGCGCGGCGTCATGGATGCCGGCCCGTCT
The DNA here is from genome assembly GCA_964564085.1 of uncultured Hyphomicrobiaceae bacterium. Lineage (GTDB taxonomy): Bacteria > Pseudomonadota > Alphaproteobacteria > Rhizobiales > Rhodomicrobiaceae > JAHQVI01. Next base: position 1,441 of record CAZMAC010000144.1, on the reverse strand, counting down.
GTCTTCAATCATGCTCATTGTCAATGCTGCTCAAAAGGTTTTCAGATATTCCATAAGATCGCGCAGCGCCGCGCGGTTCTCCGGTATCTGCGCCTCCAGATATGTCCATGGATAATCATGACCGGCATTGCTGTTACCCGGCCGAGCGACGTCAAAAAGCCACGGCGCGTCAGGCGGGCAACCATTAAAGCCCGGCGGCGGCGAATTATATCCCAGCACCGCCGGGTCATAGGGTTCGTCCCCCCGGCAGAACAGCGCAGGCCGCCGCTGCAGATGAAGGAGTTGGGCTAAATTCGGGACTGACGCGTTATGTAAGTAAGGCGCTGACAGGAAGAGACCGGGTAGAGCATTGTTCTGATAGCCGCGCGTCTCAGGGTTCTCGTCATAAATGAGCGTCCGATCCGGGAAAGCCAAAGGATGACCGAGCGGATGCCGCCGGGAGGCGACGGCAAATCGTGTGCTAAGTTTTTGCCAAAGCGCGGCTTCTTCACCGAACAAGCCCGTTGCGGCCGCGCCGATGTGCTGGTCGAGGCGCGCAAGCTGAAGGTCCCGGCCTTCGCCAGGAGGCAAGGGGAACGCAAGCCATATCGCGTCAGGCAGGCGCGCTGCGTGACGGAAATCGAGGCGGGCGGGATCGGTGCCGAGTTCGGTCAGGGGCGCAATCGAGCGGACAGGACGGTTTTCATCGACGAATATCCAGCTGCCGTCCTCGCGCGGCCGCCCGTGACATCTTTCGCAATATTGTCCGTAAACGGCTCGTCCGCGTTCGACCGCTTGCCGCGAAGCCTCATTACGGCCGGGCGCCTGATCGGGAAACATGGCTGCAAAGCGCGCACCTCGATCGGACGGCTTGACATCGCGCGTCAAGCGGGCGGCGACAACGATATTATGGACGACGTCGGGCCGCGAAAGCTCTGTCACCGTGCCGCCCGAGGAATAAGCGGCGATCTGGCTTCTCACGGTATGATCACAGATGCTGCCATCAAACTGCCCGCAAGCTTTCGTTGCTTGCAGGAAAGTCGAAGGGATCTTGGAAAAGGCGAAATTGCCTTCACCGGGAAGATCCAGCGACTCGCGCAAAACGCTCCGGAAAGCGCGAGTCCGCGAAGGCCCGGCTGGAATCGCTGAGGCGTCGGTGAGCCTGTCCGGAGCCGTCGCCAAATCATATTTGCTCGTAAAGAGTTTCAATTCCTCGCGAATACCGTCGAGCCAGAATCGCAAAAAGACGCTTTCGAAAAAACGTGCAGCTTTCCCGGTGAGATCTTCAGGCACGCCACAGCGCTCTTCGTAAACCTCTAATATCCCCTCAGCGGTGAGCTTGGGGTTCTGAACGGCATTTTTGAAGGCTTCACCGAAGGCAATTATATCAAGCCGGTGATTACCGGACCCGGCAACGATCACCCGATTGCGTCGGAAATTATATAGTACGGTGTGCCATGCG